>DASSOW010000222.1:0-4464 GCA_035700175.1 Gemmatimonadales bacterium
CAGAGGTGCTGAGAAGCCCCAGCACGCCGACGCTCAGGATGACGATGGCCACCATGACCTCGATCAGGGTGAAGCCGGAGCGATTATTCACTTACAACCCTCCCATAGCCCGACACGGTCAGGCTCGACGACTTGCCCGACTTGGTAAAGGTCACGGTCACCGGATACTGATAGCTGCCGATCCCCCGCGGGTCGTAGGTCACCGACCAGCTCGAGGGACTCATGGTGATCCCGTACTCGCTGCCCATCGCGACCTGCTGCAGGGTATCGTTGGTGGCCACCGTAACCACCGCACCGCTGGTTCCGTTGAAGGAGGCGGTGGTCACCTGGTTATTCTGGATCGCTGCCGCCCGGGCCTTGGCCAGCAGCGTCGTCGCCGCGGTCCGGGCACCGCGGGCGTCCGCCGACGAGGACCAGTCGTGCAGCTTCGGCATGGCCATCGCCAACATGATGCCCATGATGACAATCACGATCATCATTTCGATGAGGGTGAAACCGTTTCGACGCATGCGTGTGCCTGCCGGATCGGGGTATGGCCATAGAACTGTTGGCCGTGGCTATCAGCACGCGGCATACCATCAGGCGAGAGGTTGCAGGGCAACGACTTACGATGGGAGGTGCAAACCGGTGCGGTGCAAGAAACGGCAGTGAGTGCAAGATGGGCGGGATGGGCGAGGCGGACGAGGCGGACGAGACGGACGGGGCGGACGAGACGGACGGGGCGGACGAGGCGGACGAGGCGGACAGGACCAGCAGCCAGCAGCCAGCAGCCAGCAGCCAACGACCACCCGCCCGTCCTGTCCGCCCTGTCCGCCCCGTCCGCCCTACTCCAGCTGATATCTCCGCAACTTGTAGAACAGCGTCCTCAGGCTCACGCCCAGGAGCCGGGCCGCGTCGCGGCGGTTGCCGCCGGCGGCATCGAGCGCCCGTCGGATGCCGATACGCTCCAGCTGCTCCACCTGCGGCTTGAGCTGGTACGTCCCGTTGAGCGAGGCGGCGCTGTTGCCATTGCCGTTCGCGTGGCCGTTGCCGTTGCCGTTACCGTTCGCATGCCCGTTGCCGTTGTGGCTGTCCTGCAGCTGAAAGGCATCGAGGTCCAGCCGCCCGCCGGCGCTGAGCACCGCCGCGCGCTCCACCGCATTCCGGAGCTCGCGCACGTTGCCGGGCCAGGGATGCTCAGTGAGCGCAACCAGCGCGCTTGGGGTGATGCTGATCGAGTGTCCCATGCGCTCTGCGGCTTGCCGCACATAATGCGTGACCAGCGCGGCGATATCCTCCGGCCGCTCGCGCAGGGCCGGAATCCGGAGCTGGACCACGTTGAGCCGATAGTAGAGGTCTTCCCGGAACTCCCCCCGGCCCACCATGATGTCGAGCGGCTGGGCCGTCGCGGCAATGAGCCGCACGTTCACCGGGCGCGAGTCACGCGAGCCGAGCCGCCGGATCTCTCCGTCCTCGAGCACCCGCAGCAGCTTGGCCTGGATCCCCTGCGGCATGTCGCCGATTTCATCGAGCAGCAGGGTGCCATCGTGCGACGCCTCGAACAGCCCGATCCGGTCCTGGGTAGCGCCGGTAAAGGCGCCCTTCATGTGGCCGAAGAGTTCGCTCTCGAGCAGTGACTCGGGAATGGCGGCGCAATTGACGGCCGTGAACACCTCGTCGCGCCGAGGGCTCATCCGGTGGATGGCGCGGGCGAGGACTTCCTTGCCGGTGCCGCTCTCCCCGGTGATCAGGACCGTCGTATTGTGCGCGGCGACGCGGGAGGCGAGCTCCAGCAGGTTGCGCATCGCCTTGCTCTCGGCCACCACCTCGCTCCGCACCGGTTCGGCACCGATCGTGGCACGCAGCGTCTCGACTTCGCGAAGCAGGCCTTCTCGCTCCGCCGCCTTCCGCACCGTCAGCAGGACTTCGTCGGGACGGAACGGCTTGGTGAGGTAGTCGTAGGCGCCCTCGCGCATGGCCTCGATGGCGGCATCCTCGCCACCGAAGGCGCTCATCATGATGAGGATGGCGCTGCCACCCTCGGCACGGTATCGCCGAAGGAAGGTGAGCCCGTCCATGGCGGGCATCCGCACGTCGCAGAGGATGAGGTCGAACCGCTCGGCGAGCGCCCGTTCGAGCCCATGCGCCGGCTCCGCCGCCGTCTCCACCTCGTAGTTGGCGCCGGTGAGGAGCATGGCCAGCGATTGCCGGAGACTCGTGTCGTCATCAACGATCAGGATGCGCATCGTTCCCATTCCATGTCTCGACTGGGGAGAAACACCTTGAAGGCCGCGCCCCCTTCACGGGCGCGATCCACCCACACCATCCCGCCGGCGTCATGCACCGTACGTGCGACAATCGCGAGCCCGAGCCCGGTGCCCTTCCCCGGTTCCCGCGTGGTATAGAACGGGTCAAAGACCCGCTCCCGATCTTCCTCGTCGACGCCGGGCCCGTCATCGGCTACAACCAGGAGTGCGCCCTGCGCGCCGAAGCCCGGCTGCACCGGCCTCGGTTCGACAGCCCGGATGCGACGCACACCATCGCCGTCGTCCTGGCGCGCCGGCAGCCGGCGACCAGCCTCCATCTCGTGCGGTGCCACCGAGACGACGATCCGTCGAGCCGCCGAGTCGCGGGCATTCAGCATCAGGTTGATCACCACCTGCTCGAGCGCATGCGCGTCGCCCAGGACCGGCGGCGCGTCAAGTGCGAGATCGAGCTCCACGTGTACTTCTCGCAAGGCGCCCTGGGTCTCGAGAAAGCCTGACGCCCGGCGCACGACGCTCGACAGGTCGCTCTGTACGGTGGCCTTCGCCGGTCGCGCATACTCGAGCATCGAGGCGACGATGCGGTCAATCCGGTCCACCGCGTCGCGCATCTGTTCCAGCACGGCGGGGTCGGTGCCCCGCTGCCGGAGGACCTCGATCCAGTTGGCGATCGCGCCGAGGGGATTCCGCACCTCGTGCGCCACGCCGGCCGCAAGCCGGCCGATGCCAGCGAGCTTCTCGCTGCGCACCACCTGGCCCTGCGCGCTCAGCAATCCCTCTGCCATGGCCCGGAAGCGCTCGGCGAGGGTGGCGAATTCCTGGGTTTCGAATTCGATCGCTGCAGGATGAGCGCTGTGCGCTGTGCGCTGTGCGCTCGTCTCTCGTCCCTCGTCCCTCGTCCCCCCGACCGCCAGCCGATCCGCCTCCTCGGCCAGCGCATCCAGCGGCTTCAGCACCTGCCGCCGCAGCAGGTGCAGGCCGAAGACGAGGAGCACCAGTGTGCTGCCGGCCCAGAAGCTGACAAGCGGCAGGACCAGCGCCGAGAGGTTGGCGCCAGCCACCAATGCCGTGATAACCCCTACCAGCACAACAGCCGCGCTCGCCACGAGGACGAGCTCGGCCACCAACTGTGAGCGAAGCGAGCGGCGGGCGATGGTCACTGCCGCCCTTCAGGTATCACGGCGAGCACTCGATCTGTCCCTCTATCGTTGCGGGAGCCACCGGCGCTGCGTTCCCCATGAACACGGCACAGGTCCGCGTGGTGTAGGTGGACGATGCCACTGCTGACCAGCCTGAGGCCGTGCCTTCGGCGATCGTGATCGTGATACCCTGCGACGGACTGTAGAGCAGTGCGGCGTTGGGCACCGCGCCGGCATAGTACGCGTTGTAGTCCGACGTGTAGGCTTCCTGCGCCGTCGCCAGGTTGTGGAGATCGGAACGCATCTCCGCCAGGCGCGCCTGCGTCTTGGTGGCGGCAAATTTCGGGATTGCGATGGCTGCGAGCAGCCCGATGATCACCACCACGATCAGCAACTCGATCAGGGTGAAGCCAGCCCGGCTTGCGCGTTGATGGACGCTGGCAGCCATCCGGGCCTTCGGACTGTCAGATGGAAACGCGCACATTCCTGCTTCCTCCTTGGTGGTGATATGACGAGGGCGGCGACCCGAAGACCGCCGCCCTGCGCCATTGCATCGTCAGGTGTGGCTCAGACTCACGGCGCGCAGTCGATCTCGCCGTCGTTGGCGGCGCCATTGCCGACGTCCACGGTGCACGTCTTGTCGCCCTGGGTGATGGTGGCGTTGGACGTGACTGCGGTGTAGCCGGTGGCGCTCACGGTGATCACCGGATCGTCGCTGCCCGCGGTCTTGGTGAACAGCTTGGCGCCATTGATCGCGGCGTAATCACCGTAGACGTTGTTGTCAGCGAAGTACGCTTCCTCAGCGGTCTCGATGTTGCGGAGATCGCTCTTCAGCGCGGCCAGCTTGGCCTTGTCCTTGGTCGCCGCGAACTTCGGAATCGCGATCGCAGCCAGGATGCCGATGATCACGACCACGATCAGCAGCTCGATGAGCGTAAAGCCCTTGCGGTTCGACATGGTGCCCTTCCTCCGAGAGTGAGATGCCTGCCGTGAACAACGAACCGAGAGAGAGTCGAGTCCGTCCGGCAGCGTGGGAGGGCAACCGCTATGCCATACCCCGGGCGAACCGCCGAACCCGTTGC
>DASSOW010000223.1:0-3950 GCA_035700175.1 Gemmatimonadales bacterium
AGATGACCATCTCCCGCAAGGGAAACAGAACTCGGCTTACGGCCTGGCCCATGGGCCCCCGGATTGGCATCCCGGGGGCTCTTTTTTGCCTGTGCGGGAGCGGGGGTCTACCTTTTACGCTGTGCGCTATGCGCTATGCGCTATGCGCCTAGGCTCACAGCGCACAGCGCATAGCGCACAGCGCACAGTCCACAACGAGGCCCAGATGCACACCCGCTCCGCCCCGCTCGCCCTGCTCGCCGTCCTGTTTCTGCCTGCGGCCAGCAACGCGCCGATCACGCTCAAGTACAAGATCCGCCAGCACTTCTCCCAGACCATCGATCTCACCGTAGCGGGCGGCGAGACCCAGTCGGGCGCGGCGGATTACGACATTTACGTGACAATCAACAGCCAGGACAGCGCCGGCGGCCATGCAGTCACGGCCCAGGTGGACTCGCTGATTCCGGCGGCCGGTGCCGATCCCCAGGTGGCCGCAGCCGTGACTGCCCAGATGAAGGACGCGAAGGGCTCGGGCTTCATCGATGGCAAGGGCAAGGCGTCCGGTTTTCCGTCCGACACGAAGGGCGCGGCACTTCGGCAGCTGATGCAGGCTGTCTACCCCACGGTGAAGAACGGCGCCAAGCCCGGCGACAAGTGGAGTGACACGACCGCGGTGACTGACTCCGCAATGGGCGGCGCGGTGCAGCGCAATATCGTGACCAACTACACCGCCGCGGCGGGCGAAAAGTGGAAGGGCGAATCGACCCTTAAGCTGGTGACCGCGAGTTCCTACACGCTCACCGGATCGCAGAGCGGGCTCGCGCTGCAGGGGAATGGACGCATCAACGGCACCGTCACGGTGAGCCGGGCCGGCCACATCGTCTCGGGGCAGAATTCCAGCCAGGTGAACATCAGCGCAACTTCCCCGCAGGCGCCGGCGCCGATCCCGATCGTCAACGAGACGTCGTCCACCATCACGCTGCTGCCCTGACGCGGTGATGCGATTCGTCCTGGGAGCCGCCGTGCTCGCGGTCAGCGCCTGCACCGGGTCAACGACGGGCGGGGCATCGCCCGGCGCCCCCGTCCCCGCGCCCGGCGCCGAAGCCCCGGCGCCGGGAGCGCCGAGCAAGCCGACGGGCAAGGCCATTGCGCTCAAGCCACCGGCCTACACGCAATACCGCCTGGAGCGCTCCGATACCCTGGAGCTGCAGCTCCCCGACAGCAGCACCCAGACCCAGTCCTATCGCTGGAGCGCATGGATCAACAGCCACGCCTCGGCGGAAACCGACGGTTACCACCTGGTACTGACGCTCGACTCACTCGAGGTCGCGGTCTCCGGCGTGCCGCTGCTGCAGCCCGCGCTGGACAGTGCGCGTGGCACTCGCTGGACGGCCCACCTGTCGTCTGACGGCAAGATCTCCAGTGTCGAGACCGACCGGCAGAGCTCCGTGGCCCGGCAGTTCCAGGCCATGCTGCGCTATCTCTATCCGCCGGTGCCGGGCGGGGAACTGCGCTCCGGCACCACCTGGACCGACTCGGCCACGGTGGCGACCCGGGCGCAGAATTTCGACGTGCAGGAAACGGGACGGACCGACTACATCGCAAGCGGGCCCTCCGTGCACGGCGATGAAACGGTGCTGGTCATCGGCGGCAACGGGACCTTCACCCGCACCGGCACCGGCTCGCAGTACGACCAGCCGATGCAGTACCAGGCCGCCGGCCAGCGCCATGTCACCTTCTACCTTGCGACCGAGGGAGCACCGGCGGGCGCGGAGGGCCGCGAAAGCAGCCAGGTAACCGTGACGGTGCCGGCCGTGGGGCAGTCGCTCAGCGCGGACCAGCGCGCGACGTTCCGGATCAGCGTCATCCGCGCGCCCTGACCCGACGTGCGGATCGTCCGCCGCGTCATTCTCGTCCTTGCAGCAGGAGCCGGGCTCTTCATCGCCTGGCTCTTTGCTGTGTGGCCCCCGCCCGTCTGGTACGCCACCCATTTTCCCCGTCGCACCGCCTTCATGGCCATGCGGGAGCGGAGTGGCGTGGAGACAGTCGCCTACCGTCCCATTCCACTCGACAGCATCACGCCACTGTTGCCACAGGCAGTGATCCTGGGCGAGGACAACCGTTTCTGGAGCCATTCCGGGCTCGATTTCGTCGAGCTGCGTCATGCCATCGGTTACCAGCGGGACGATTTCTCGTTTACCAGCGCGCGCGACCTGCGCGACATGGCGCGGGCACTGGGCAGCCTCTGGAGCCGGCGCGACGACCTGCGCGGCGCAAGCACCATCACCCAGCAGCTGGCCAAGAACCTTTATCTCTCCCCATCTCGCAATCCGCTCCGGAAATTCAAGGAAGCCGTCACCGCCTACCGGCTGGAGCTGGCCCTCAGCAAGCGGCGGATTCTCGAGCTCTACCTGAACGTGGTGGAGCTGGGGCCTGGCATCTGGGGCGCCGACGCCGCGAGCGAGGCGTACTTTCGGCGCCCCCCCGACCGGCTCTCCCGGAGCCAGGCCGCGGCGCTCGCCGGCACGCTGCCCTTTCCGCTCGAATCCAATCCGTCGTTCCAGCCGGGCCGGATGCGGTGGAGGCAGGGGTGGATTCTGGGGCGGATGAGTAGGGATTAGGGGTCAGGGAGTAGGGGTTAGGGGTTGGCGGTTACGGGCTGGGACGCAACCGCTTCATGAGCGTGGTCAGCATGCGCCCCACCTCATCGGCGAGCGACAGGGCCTGCTCTACGCTGCTAGCATGGAGCCGCGAGGCCAACTCGAGTTGGGTCTGGAGCTCGGCCAGTGATCCGCGGGAAATGGAGAGATGGTGAAGGTAGTCGCCACGGTGAGCCCGCCCATGTCCTTCGGCGATGTTTGAAACCACCGACACGGCGCTACGACGCAGTTGTTGGCCCAGCCGGTAGGTCTCGTAGGGAGGTAGTTCGTTCGCCAACTTGTACGTGGCTTCCGCCAGTTCCATGGCGCGCTGCCACACATGCAAGTCGCGATACGAGCTGATCATCCGGTCAATTTCGGCAGTGAGCCGGAAGTTCCCGTACCAGAAAACCCCCTTGGCCCGTCAAATCCACCCGGTCGGCCCTGACCCCTTAAACCCTAACCACCAGCCCCTAATCCCTAACACCTAATCCCTAATCCCTAACCCCTAGCTGTCACCCACATCACAGCACCCGATCCTCCCGCATGCCAAACTGTTAGCTTCTGAGAGGCTGACACCTGGGCCGGAGGATCCCATGATGGACGATCATGACTACGAGGAGCGCCAAGGATCTGCCTGGCGGGGCCTTGGCGCGATGACGGTTGCGGCGGCAGTAGGCGCAGGGGTGGCGCTGCTGTTCACGACCGATACAGGGCGGCGCACCCGCCGGGCAGTGTCCCGTCAGGTGCGCGACATGGAGCTGCGCGACCGCGCCGAGATGCTGGGCACCGCCGCGCTGGAGGGCATCGAGATGATGCGGGGCCGGCAGACCCGCCGGAACCGTACGGCAATGTATGCCGCGCTGGGGACCGCCGCGGGCGCCACCCTCGCCGCCACATTGGCGCCGGAGAGCACTCGTCGGGCCCGCGCGTGGGTCGAGGACACCATCGACGAACTGCGCCACAACGCGTCCACCCGGTGGCAAATGCACCGCGCCAAGCGAGCCAACCGCATGACCCCCGACACGGCGCAGGCCATACGGCGGCTGGAAGATTCAGTGGACCTGGTGCCGGACCGGGACTACGTGAGCCCCGTGGCGGTGCCGGAAGAGGCGAAGGGGGATATGGGGTAGGGGTTAGGGGTTAGGGGCTAGGGGTTAGGCTTGAGAGGGAAAGCTCGGCGGCGCGACCCTAGCCCCTAATCCCTACCCCCTAATCCACTAATCGCAACGGCATCACCAGCGCCAGGAAGCTGGCTGGGTCGTCCCAGCCCACCGGCTCGCAGGTGGCGGCGCGTTCAGGCGCCTTGAAGGTGAGGCGCACTTCGTCGGT
>DASSOW010000224.1:0-5458 GCA_035700175.1 Gemmatimonadales bacterium
GGGGGTGAGGTGAGGGTCGAGAGTCGAGAGTCGAGAGTCGAGGGCAGCTGGATCTGGCCCCCTTGACCCTTGACCCTCGACCCTCGACCCTTGACCGTCATGCCCTCTGATACCCATCGCGCCATCGAAACGGTCTGGCGGATCGAGTCCACCCGTCTCATCGCGGGGCTCACCCGCCTGGTGCGGGACGTGGGCCTGGCCGAGGACCTGGCGCAGGACGCGCTGGTGACGGCCTTGGAGAAGTGGCCCGAGTCGGGCATTCCCGATAACCCGGGGGCCTGGCTCATGGCGGCCGCCAAGCGACGTGCCATTGACCAGTTCCGGCGCAACCGGATGCTGGAACGGAAGCATGAGCAGCTCGGCTACGAACTCGAGGCCGGGCAGGAGAGGCAGGGGCCGGACCTGGACGCCGCCCTGGATGACGACGTCGGCGACGACGTCCTGAGGCTGATGTTCATCGCCTGCCATCCGGTGCTCGCCACCGATGCGCGGATGGCGCTGACGCTCCGCCTCCTTGGCGGCCTCACTACCGAGGAAATTGCCCGCGCCTTCCTGGTGCCGGTGCCCACCGTGGCCCAGCGGATCACCCGGGCCAAGAAGACCCTGGCCGATGCAAAGGTGCCCTTCGAGATGCCCCGGGGCGACGCGCGCCGTGCCCGGCTCGACGCCGTCCTTGGCGTGCTGTACCTGATCTTCAACGAGGGCTACTCGGCGACGGCTGGCCGGGACTGGACCCGGCCGCAGTTGTGCGAGGAAGCGATGCGGCTCGGACGGGTGCTGGCCGGCCTCGCGCCGGATGAGCCCGAGGTGCATGGTCTTGTGGCTTTGATGGAAATCCAGGCCTCACGCTTCAAGGCGCGGGTTGGGCCTGATGGCGAGCCGATCCTCCTGCTGGACCAGAATCGTGCCCGCTGGGACCAGCTGCTCATCCATCGCGGGCTCAGCGCCTTGCAGCGTGCCGAAGCACTGGCGGCAGAGCCGGGACCCTACGTGCTGCAGGCCGCCATCGCCGCATCCCATGCACGGGCCCGCAGCGCTGAAGAGACGGACTGGCGCGCGATCGCATCGCTCTACGCCCGGCTGGCCCGGCTCACCGGGTCGCCGGTGGTGGAGCTCAATCGCGCCGTGGCCGTGGGCATGGCATCAGGACCGGAAGCGGGGCTGGCGGTGACCGAACCCCTGGTGGAGGAAAAGTCGCTCAAGGGGTATCATCTCCTGCCCGCCGTGCGCGGAGACCTGCTGATGAAGCTGCAGCGCTACGACGAAGCCGTCAGGGAACTCCGCCGCGCCGCCGAGCTCGCCGGCAATGCGCGCGACCGCGCACTGCTGCTGGACCGTGTAGCCACCTGCGAACGGGCGCGGGCGGCGACCCCATGACGGCATCCGCCCGCACTCGCCGTTCCTGGATCGGCCTGCTGTTCCTGGTCGTCACGGTCGTCGCCCTGTGGGTGCCGCTCTACAACCGGACCGAGCCCGCGCTCGCCGGGATGCCGTTCTTCTACTGGTTCCAGATTGCGTGGATTGTGGCGGGGGCTGGGGCGGTGGCGTTGGCGTATGCGCTGAGCGCCAGGCGCTAAGCGCATAGCGCATTGCGCCCGACGTTCTGACCGTGAACCGAGGCTCCATGCACTGGACCGCCACCATCGTCTTTGCCCTGCTCTTTGTCCTCGTCACGGTGCTCGGCTTTGCCGCCGCACGGTGGCGGCGGGGGAACCTGGCGCAGCTCGAGGAGTGGGGGCTCGCGGGACGGCGGTTCGGCACCGTGGTCACCTGGTTCCTGCTGGGTGGCGACCTGTACACCGCCTACACCCTCGTGGCCGTGCCGGCCCTGGTCTATGGCGCCGGTGCCATCGGGTTCTTTGCCGTGCCCTACACCATGCTGGTGTATCCCTTCGTCTTCCTGGTGTTTCCCCGGCTCTGGTCGGTGTCGCATCGCCACGGCTTCATCACGGCATCGGACTTCGTCGCGGCACGGTTCGGGAGTCCCACACTGTCGGTGGTGGTCGCGCTGACCGGCATCATCGCTACGATGCCCTATATCGCCCTGCAGCTCGTCGGGATCGAGGTGGTGATCGCAGGCCTCGGTTTCCAGTCCACCGGCCTGCTGGGTGAGGTGCCGCTGATCATCGCCTTCGCCGTGCTGGCCGCCTACACCTACAGCTCCGGCCTCCGAGCGCCGGCGCTGATTGCCCTGGTGAAGGACGTGCTGATCTACGTCACCGTGGCCGCCGCCGTCATCATCATACCGGCCCGGCTGGGCGGCTTCGGCGCCATCTTCAGCGCTGTGCCGCGCGAGAAGCTGCTGCTCACACTCCCGTCCGCCGGCGGGCCCGGCAATGCCAGCGCCTACGCCACGCTGGCCCTGGGATCGGCCCTGGCGCTCTTCCTCTATCCGCACGCGGTCACCGGCCTGCTCAGCGCCCGGAGCCGCCACGTAGTGCAGCGCAACATGGCGCTCTTGCCGGCGTACTCGATCGTGCTCGCGTTCATCGCCCTGCTGGGCTACATGGCCCTGGCGACGCACGTCCAGGCCAATCCGGCGCACACGGCGCTTTTTGAGCGATACGGCGCCAACTTCGCGGTGCCGGCGCTGTTCCTCGATCAATTTCCCGACTGGTTCGCTGGCGTAGCCTTCGCGGCGCTCGCCATCGGGGCGCTGGTCCCGGCTGCAATCATGTCCATCGCCGCTGCCAATCTCTTCACCCGCAACATCTGGCGCGGCTGGCGAGGTCGCTCCATGGGCATGGCGGAAGAGGCGCAGACCGCCAAGCTGGTGTCGCTGCTGGTCAAGGTGGGCGCGCTGGCGTTCATCATCTTCCTGCCAATGGCGTACGCCATCCAGCTGCAGCTGCTGGGCGGCATCTGGATCATCCAGACCCTCCCCGCCATCGTGCTGGGACTCTTTACGCGGTGGTTCCATGGCCGGGCCCTGGTGGCCGGCTGGCTCGCGGGGATGGTGGTGGGTACCGGGATGGCCGCCGCGCAGCATTTCCAGAGCTCTGTGTTCCCGCTGCGCCTTGATGGGCTCGTCGTGCCGGGATATGCCGCACTGTATGCCGTGATCGTGAATCTTGTGGTGTCGGCGCTCGTAACCATGGGGATGGATCTGCTTGGCGCGGAACGGGGACGCGACATCACTCACCCGGACGACTATTACCTGAGCGGCGCTTCCTCGTCGCAGGCGGTTGCATGACCGAGCATTCGGCCCAGGCCGACGTCGCCGCGCCCGCTGCCACGGTGGGCACCCCGGTGTCCGCGCCCGCACCCGCCCGGCGGCCGCGCTTCGACCGGTCCATCGTGGAGGGGCCGCTGCGCTCGGCGGTCTGGAAGCTGGCGTGGCCCACCATGCTGGTGAACATCATCGGTGGGATGCAGGGGATGGTGGACCAGGTGATGGTGGGCCACATCGTGGGGTTCACCGGCAACGCCGCCATCGGTGTGGCATCGCAGCTCATGCTGGTGGTCATCATTTTCATCACGTCCATCTTCACCGGCATGAGCGTGCTGGTGGCGCGGTTTGCCGGCGCGGGCGACGAAGAGAAGGTCAACCGTACCATCTACCAGGCGTTTCTCACCGCCGCCGCGATGGCGGTGCTCATCATGGCGCCGGTGGGCTATTTCCTGGCGCCCTCGCTGCTCGATTTCGTGAACGCCGCCCCGGCGGTGCAGGCGGAAGCGCTGCCGTACCTCCGCATCATGTTCGTATTCAGCTTCGGCATGCTGGTGTTCTTCATGCTGGGCGGCGCGCTGCGTTCCGCCGGCGATGCCCGGACACCAATGGTCCTCGGCATCACGATGACGGTGCTCAACATCATCTTCAATATCATCCTGATCCGCGGACTGGGACCGATTCCCGCCTTCCGCACCGCCGGCGCCGCCATGGGCACCGTGCTGGCGTCGGGACTCGTGGCCGTCTACGCCATGATGAAGCTCTGGCGCGGCGGTTGGGTCATCGCGTTCCCACGGGGACAGGGCTGGGGCCCCGACTGGACAATAATTCGCGAACTCTTCCGGTTCGGGCTGCCAACCGGGGTGCAGGGCATCGCCATGAACATTGGCGGCGTGCTGATGCTCTCGTTCATCGGCTCGCTCGCGCAAAGTGCAGCGGCCCAGGCGGCGTTTTCGGTGTCGTACTCGCAGCTCTTCTCGTTCATCACGTGGACGTCGGTGGGACTCATGGGCGCGTCCGCCGCGACCGCGGGGCAGAACCTCGGCGCGCGCCAGCCGGACCGC
Organism: Gemmatimonadales bacterium; assembly: GCA_035700175.1. Classification (GTDB taxonomy): domain Bacteria; phylum Gemmatimonadota; class Gemmatimonadetes; order Gemmatimonadales; family GWC2-71-9; genus CAMLHP01. Next base: position 4,234 of record DASSOW010000224.1, read on the forward strand.
GCCAGCAAGGCGGTGCGCATTGCAGCCGAGATGGGGCTGGGGGTCGCCGCGTTCGTGGGATTCTTCTTCCTCTTCTTCCCGCGCCAGCTCCTTGCCATCTTCGGCATGAACGAGCCGGTGGTGGTCGAGATCGGCGTGCAGCTGCTGCACGTGCTGAGCCTGTCGGGCTTGTTCATCACCGTGGCCCTCACATACACCGGCGGCCTCCAGGGCACGGGTGACACCAGGAGCCCGCTCTGGATTTCCATCGTCTCCCAGGTCGTGATCCCGCTCGGCATCTGCTTCGTGATCCAGGAGACGGGCACCCTCCAGGCGCTCCATATCTGGCTCGCAATACTCGCCGGGCACATGACGCGGTGCGTCCTCAGCGTCTGGCGATTCGGGCAGGGGAAATGGAGGGGGATTGAGGTAAGGGTGTGACTACAGGACGGGCAGGACGGGCAGGGCGAGCGGGATGGGCAGGTTGGTGCATGGCCCGAGACTCGCGACGCGCACGGACTGCCACGCATACGCTCCGCCGCACCGCACAGGGTAGCATTCCGTTCGTCCCTCAGCACGCCGGTTGCAGACCTGGAGTTGTGTATGTTGGTCGAGAGTCGAGGGTCGAGAGTCGAGGGTTCCGCAGCGTCGTCATTGCGAGGAGGAGGCGCAGCCTCCGACGAAGCAATCGGGTCGTCTGAGAAGGGGTGCCCTGCGACTCGATTGCTTCGGGCGCGTTGCGCCCTCGCAATGACGCATGATCCTCGACCCTCGACCATCGACCCTCGACCCTCGACCCTCGACCCTCGACTCCAATGCATACCATCTTCGCCGCAGCCCTCATCGCCCTCTCCAGCGCAATCAGCCCCGCTCACCACGACCCCGCCTGCTCAGCGCCCGCCTACCATCAGTTCGATTTCTGGATCGGCGACTGGAACACCTACGACATGACCGCACCTGATTCGATCGTGGCGCGGAATCAGGTCACCCGCATGGTGGGTGGCTGCGCGCTGCGTGAGGTCTATGAGCAGAACGACGGGCTGCGGGGAGAGAGCTTCAGCGCGTGGGACGCCGGGCGCGGCATGTGGCACCAGAGCTGGGTGACCAATGGAGGCACGGTACTCCTGCTCGATGGCGGGATGAAGGACGGCAGGATGGTGCTCACTGCAACAGAACGTCACAAGGACGGCTCGACCTCGCTGCTCCGCGGCACCTGGTGGCAGGAGGGCAAGGACGTCCGGGAGAA
>DASSOW010000225.1:0-3815 GCA_035700175.1 Gemmatimonadales bacterium
CTGCGTCAAGGTCATCGCGCTGGAACGGCTGGTCCGCCTCGCTCGAAAGGTCGATGACCTTGAGCCGGCAGTGGACCATGGCCGCTTCCGGACTGCACCACTGATGCTCGGCATCGGGGCCGCGATGGCGCACAGCGGCCTGCATGCTCTCGAGCACCTGCGAGCCGGGTGCTTCCCCCCGCGTGAACGCGATTCCGGCGAAGCCGCACATGTCCGATCTACCCGCGCAGCTCGCGCAGCCACGATGCCAGGGCCGCGACCACCGCGTCAGCCGCGTGGCCGCTGCCATAGGCGTCACGGTTCCACTCGGCCGGAGGTTGCTCGATCGCACCCAGCACGGCCGCCTGGAGCCTGTCCGGTATGCAACTTGGCTCCAGCAGCAGATTGGCACCGACGGCCACGGTCTCGACCCATTCGGTCTCGCCCCGCACCGTGATGCACGGCACGCCGAGCCAGTACGCTTCCCGTTGCAGTCCTCCACTGTCGGTCACTACCGCAGCCGCACCCCGCGCCAGAGCCAGCGACTCCAGATAACCCACAGCCGGGATGACGCTCAGCGTCTCCGACGCCGGCGTGCCCATCCCAGCCCGATTGAGCGCGGCACGCGTCCTCGGATGCAGCGCGAGCACCGTCCGGACGGGCAGTCGCGCCAGCGACTCGAGCACTGCCATCAGCACGCACGGCTGCTCGGTGAGCTCTGCGCGGTGCAGGGTCGCGTACACGTATGGGCCTTGCGCGGCAGGGGTGATCGTGTGAGGCGCGGGCAGGCGCTCCGTCTGTGCTATCAGCACATCCCGGGCAACGTCGCCGGTCTCGCGCACCCGGGCATCCGGTCGCTCCTGGGTTAGACGCGCGGCCGCGTCGGCGGAGGGGGCGCAGAGCAGGCCGGCAACCGCATCGGTCACCCGGCGGTTGATTTCCTCCGGCATGTAGCGGTCGGCCGCACGCAGCCCGGCCTCGACGTGCACCACGGGGAGTCGCAGCTTGGCCGCCGCGAGCGCACTGCCGAGCGTTGAATTCGTGTCACCGATTACGACGACCGCGTCCGGGCGCGCCGCGCCGAGCAACGCTTCTGTTCGCAGCAGGATCGTCCCCGTCTGCTCGGCGTGCGACCCCGAACCCACTTCCAGGTAGTGGTCCGGTGGCTCGACCCCAAGCTGGCTGTAAAGCAGCGCATTCAAGGCAAAGTCGTAGTGCTGCCCGGTGTCCACGGCCATGACTGTTCCCAGTCGGGCCATGGCTCGCCGCAACATGCTGGCCTTGATGATCTGCGGACGCGTGCCATAGCAAAGTGCAATCCGGTACGGTGTGGAGGCATGGGTCATTGCGTCAGTGCCGATCGGTAACACTCTACCAGCCGGGCGGTCGTGGTGCGCTGATCGAGCAATGGCCGGATCGCCCCGGGGTTGAGCCGGTCGCGGCGCGAGAGCACGTCCGCCACGGCGGCGCCCAGCGGGCCTGGTTCGGCCGCGACGATCGAGCAACCCTGGACCCGCGTCGTCCACGCACGTGCGTCTCCCACATCCACGGAGACCACAGGCAGGCCGCAGGCCAACGCCTCCTTCACCGTATTGGGTGAGCCTTCGTAGCGCGAAGTCACAAGCAGGCAATCGGCAGCGCGGTAAAAGTCCGGCATCTGCTGCTGCGGAACATTGGCCACGGTTACCAGGCGGGCATCGGACACCCGGCGCCGGCCTTCCGCTACCGCCGCCGCAGCCAGGGCGTAACGCTTTACCTGCCGTGCCGGGTCGTAGGGGAAGAGCACGATCGGCTCATCCAGACTCCAGCCCAGCCGCCGCCGTGCGGCGTCCCGGTCTCCCGGCGCAAACAGGGACAGGTTCACGCCATTGGCCAGGACGACAGCGCGTTCCCGATCTTCCGCTCTCGGCAGCCTGGCCCGCAGCGCTTCAGATTTGCAGATGATGACACGAGCCCGTCGCGCCGCCACCCAGCTCATCCGAGTGGCCAGCCGCGCGATCAGTGCCCGGGCACCACGCTCAGCGTGTCCACCAAGCAGGTCGGTACCACAGAAGGAGACGACCAGCGGCAATGGCTGCCAGGACGCCGTCCAGCCAGCCAGCCCGTAGTGTGCGTGAACGATGTCAAAGCAGCCGGAGCGCGCCTGGCGCCGGATGGACGCGATGTCCGTGGCGTAGCTCAGTGGGTTGGTGTCACCGGCAATCACATGCACGTGCACGTCGACGCCGGCCTCGGCGAGTGCCTTGGCTTCCGCGGCGACGAAACTTCCGTACGAAGGACGGTCCGCCCTGGGCCACATGTTCGTGACCACCAGCACCGAAATTGGTGCTGATCCGGCAGTCGACCTTGCCAGCGCGCGCGGATCTGCTTCCTTTGTCACGGTCTCAACCGGTACCGATGCCACAACGCCCTTTCGATATCGTCCATATCGCGCAGACCCAGTTTCCTGACGACGCGCGCCCGCGCCGTGAGGCGCTCGTGGCCGCAGCCACCGGCGCGCGCGTCGCGGTCATCGCCTTGCAGGACGGGCTGGATCCCCGGCCCGTGGGCCACTACCAGGGCGTGGCGATCGTCCGCCTGCCGGGCCGCCGCCGCCGCGGATCGCTGGGCAAGTACGTGCTGGAATATACGAGCTTCCTGGCGCGTGCCCACTCGCTCATGCGCCGTGACCCGCGGTTTCGCCGGGCACGCGTCGTCCACGTGCACACGCTGCCCGATTTCCTCGTCGCCGCCGCGCGCCCCGCCCGCCGCCTCGGCGCCCGCGTCATCCTCGACCTGCACGAGATCTTTCCCGAATTCACCCGCACCAAGCTCGGCCCGCGCCTCGGGCCGCTCGCTGCGCCCGTGGCGACCGCCGTCGAGCGCTGGTCCCGGCGGTTCGCCGATGTCACCCTCACGGTCAACCGCGAAATCGAGGCGCTGCTTGCCAGCCGGCGCGCCCGCGCCACCGAGCGCATTGTGGTCATCCACAATCTCACCAGTCCTGACGACCTGGGCGCCAGCGCCATGACCGATGGCGTCGTGGGCAAGACGCTCCGCCTGGCATACCACGGCACCCTCACGCCGATGTATGGGCTCGATCTCGCCGTCGACGCCGTCGCTGCCGTCCGCTCGGCTGGCATGGATGTGACCTTCGATATTTTCGGCGGCGGGCCGATGACCGCGGAGCTGGAGCAGCAGATCACCCGCCTCGCACTCGGCGCCGCCGTGCGCCTGCGCGGCGCCGTCTCGCATCACGAGCTGCGCCGGGAGCTGCCGACATTCCACGCGGGGTTCCTTCCCACCCGCCTCGACGGCATGACGCAGTATTCGCTCTCGACCAAGCTGCTCGAGTACGTCCATCTTGGCATCCCGGTCATCGCACCGCGGATCCCCACCTACCTCCGGTACTTCCCCGAAGGATGCGCGACCTACTTCACGCCGGGCGACACCGGTGACGCTGCGCGCGCCATCGGCCGCTTCCGCGCCATGAGCGCCGGGGCGCGCGTGGCCCAGGCCCGCGCCGCCCAGCAGGCCACTGCCGGCCTCACCTGGCCGGCAGAGGCGGCACGACTGCACGCCATCTACGAGGAGCTGCTGGACGAGGGGAAAGGTGACAGCGGAAGCCGCGTCAGACTGCGCGACCGGAATTGAACAGCACGACCGGGACGGTACGCAGCAGGATCCGGAGATCGAGCCACACGCTCCAGCGGCGCACGTAGTCGACGTCGAGCTCGCACATCTGGCGATAGGAGAGCCGGCTCCGTCCCGATACCTGCCACAGGCCGGTGATACCGGGCCGGACCTGCATCCGGTCATACTGCCAGTGATCGTAGGCCTCGAACTCGTACGGCACC
>DASSOW010000226.1:0-4821 GCA_035700175.1 Gemmatimonadales bacterium
CACGTGTGACGATAACCGGCGCTGATGGCCCGGAATTGCAGGCCGCCGGCCACGGCGACGGGTGCATTCGCGTCGGCTGTCCCACCATTGCCGAGTTGGCCATCCTCATTCTCGCCCCAGCAAAGTGCGGCGCTCGCAGTCGTGATGCCGCAGGTGTGCGCATAACCCGCAGAAATGAACGCCTGGCCCGGAATGTAGAAGTCGGGATCGGGTGCACGGTCAACGGTGGGATTGGTGCGGAACACGTTACCTCCCGCCACGGCGACCGGCAATCCGCTCGAGGTATCTCCCGCATTTCCCAGCTGGCCTGATGCACCCCAACCCCAGCATTCTCCCGCCCCGTCGGTCGTGATGGCGCAGGTGTGCAGTCCGCTGGTGGTCACCGCAGTGAAGGCGTCGCCCACCAGCGATGGTCCTTCGATCGCGCCAGGGGTGATGACGGCGTTGGTCCCGAGTTGTCCCTCACCATTTGCGCCCCAGCACCAGACCTGGGAGGAGAGCGATAGCGCGCAGGAGTGAAGCAGGCCGGCCTGCACCACCCGGAACGTCGTGGAGATGCCCCAGTTCATGTTGGTGAAGGCTGTAACCGGTGATGATGCCTGCCCAGTTACCTGGCCGGTCGAGTTGCTGCCAGCGCACCAGAGGTCCCCGGACAGGGTGACTTCGCAGGTGTGGTAACGGCCGCCACTGCTCATGCGAGCGGTAAGATTGCTCGACACCCGGGTAACGGCTGCCACGGTTGAAATCGTGCCTGTTCCCGCCTGGCCATCCTCATTGAAGCCCCAGCAGTATTCCTGCTCGTCGACGGTGATGCCGCAGGCGTGATAGCTCCCCGCATCAACGTACCGGAACACCAGCGGCGCTCCTCCTGGCGTCGCCGACGCCGTGAAGAAGACCGGCGGGAAACCTTCGATGGCGGCCGTCACCCGAACAGTGTCGGGGGTCGAAGGAAGGGTGAGGGCTACACTGGCGAGCCCGTCATTGCCGGTGGTGTCGCCTGTCGCGCTCAGCTTGCCGGCGGTGGTGCTCCAGGTAACAGCGTAGCCCGGCACCGCGCGCCCGGAATCATCCTTCACGATCACGCTGAGCAGCTGCGGCAGCGAATCGCCCACCGCGCCTACCTGTCCGTCACCGCCTGCGATGGCAAGACTGGAGCCCGGACCAGCGAGGTCGAGCGGCGCGACAGACTCATTGCAGGCAGCCAGCGTGCTGACGGCGATGGCTGCGAGGGCAAAACGGAGGGATCTCGTGCTCATTCGACGCACCCCGAGACGACGCCGTGCGGCGCGGTGGTGGTCATTTCCGATTCGACCACATTGCCCAGCCCGAAGAAGGTGCCCTGCTCTACCCAGGCCCGGAGCGTCCCGGCATCGGTGTCCTTCTGGATGCGCCAGCAGACATCACCACGTCCGGGGGTCCGGGCCGGGAGACGGCCCTCCCACGAGCCTCGTCCGCTCACGGCAGAGCCGCCGACCGTGCCACTCCAGGCAGTGTCAGACTCGATATGAAGCACCTGCTCCCCACAGCTGGTGAGTAGCAGGGCCGCCAGGATGGGCAGACCGGACTTGAGGCGCATACGTGGAGCGTCCAGGGAAGGGGTTGCGTCGAGAATACGGAGGGGGTGTGACAACACGGGGCGGACGGGGCGGACCGGACGGACAGGGCGGACGGGGCGGACAGGGCGGCAAGACGGAAAGGGCAGCCGGCAGGGAGTGCCGCCTTGAGCGAAGTCAGGGAGCTGGCCGACCGATTCGAAGCGTGACCGGCCAGACTCCTCGCTGCGCTCGGGGTGGCATCCTCGGTAGACCTGGGCCGTCTCCCCAGGCCCCACGCCCCATGCCCCACGCCTGGTAGCCCCTATATTCCCTCCAGACTTCCGACGAAAGGCATCCGCCGTGACACCCATCCTGCCGATCGCCCACCAGCCCCCGCTGCCGATGGACCGGCTGATCCTCCCCGACGCCCCGTCCGAGGATGCCGTGGAGATGGATGTCCTGATCGTGGGTGCGGGGCCGGCCGGGCTCGCGGCCGCCATCGAGCTGAGCCGGCTGGCGGCGGCTGCGGCGGCGGAAGGGAAGGGCCCGGGTGATCTGGCGATCGGGGTGCTGGACAAGGCGGGCGCGCTGGGGGAGCACAGTCTTTCGGGCGCGGTGATCAACCCGCGCGCGTTCCGCGAGCTCTTCCCGGACCTCGACGAGAGCGAGCTGCCCTTCCGCCAGAAGGTCCCCGGGGAAGCGGTCTATTACCTGACCGGCGAGCGGTCGATGCGCATTCCCACCCCGCCCACCATGCGGAACCACGGCCATTTCACCGCGTCCATTTCGGAAGTGGTGCGCTGGCTGGGTGAGCGCGCCGAGTCGGCCGGCGTCAACGTATTCGCGGGGTTCCCGGTGGACAGCCTGCTGGTGGACGGGACTGCCGTTCGCGGGGTGCGCACCACGCCGGCAGGGCTCACCCGCACCGGCGAGCCGGGGAGCGACTTCACTCCTCCGACTGACCTCACCGGCAAGATCACCATCGTCGCCGACGGCACCCGCAGCATGCTGGCGCAGGCCTGGCGCCAGTGGCAGACGGTTCGGTCCCCCAATCCGCAGATCTATGCCCTTGGGGTCAAGGAGATCTGGCGCGTCAGCCAGCCGCTCGATCGGGTGATCCACACCATGGGATGGCCGCTTCCTTCTGATGCGTTCGGCGGATCGTTTATCTATCCGATGGGTCCCGAGCAGGTGGCAATCGGGCTGGTGGTGGGACTCGATTATCACGAGGCCGCGCTCGATGTGCACCAGATGCTGCAGCGCCTCAAGCTCCATCCACTGGTGAAGCCGCTGCTCGCCGGTGGTGAGCTGCTCGAGTGGGGCGCGAAGACGATTCCCGAGGGCGGCTACTACGCGCTGCCTGAACGTCGCTCTGGCGACGGCATTCTCCTGGCAGGCGACGCGGCCGGTTTTGTTGACGTGCCCTCGCTCAAGGGAATCCACTACGCCATGCAGTCCGGCATCTATGCGGCACGCGCCGCGTTTGCGGCGCTCGAGGCCGGCGATACGTCATCGGCGTCGCTTGCGGCCTACGACACGATGGTGGATGAGAGCTACATAATGTCGGACATGTTCCGCACCCGGAACATGCGCCTGGCCTTCAAGGACGGGTTCTGGCTGGGAGGTGCAAAGGCTGGCCTGATGACCCTCACGGGGGGCCGTTTTCCGGCTGCCAGAATCCGCATGCCGGCCGACGCCGAGGCGCCAAGGGCGGCCGCGGGCCGCCCCGACAGCCGCCGAGCCGTCGAGCCGTTCGCCCCCGACGGGAAGCTCACCTTCACCAAGCTCGACGCCAACTTCAAGTCCGGTAACTCCACGCGCGACACCATCCCCAGCCACCTGATCGTGGGCCAGGATATCTCGGGCGACGTCGCGGATTTTTACAGTCACGTCTGTCCCGCCGGCGTTTATGAGCGGGTTGGCGACGAGCTCAGGGTCAATGCACCCAACTGCATAGACTGCAAGGCCACCGACATCCTCGGACCACGCTGGACACCCCGCGAAGCGGGCAGCGGACCCCGTTATCGGCTGATGTGAACCCTCGCTGACTGTCAAAAATGTGTACGGTGGTTCGGTGGCCCGGCGATTGCTGGTTGGCCGGTGTTCCGGGTCATACCGAACCGACTGTCACGCGAGGAAATACGCCGAATCTTCCGCTGTCCCTGCAGGGGCGCACTCGTGAGGCCTGGCGCCGGTGGTTTGCCGGCGGGGACCCGCTGTTTTCCCATGCGGGTGCCGCGGGCGAGCTGCTGATCGCGCAGCTGCGGATGGCGCTGGTGCTGGTCCTGCTGGCCATCCCCGTCAGCAATTACATCAACCATCCCGATCAACTGGAGCACGTGGTCGGCGTCTCGGTCGCGCTGGTGGCGACGACGTTGGCCCTCCTGATCCTGATTACCGTCCGCAAGCAGATGCTGGCGTCGTGGATCGGGCTGATCAGCACGGTGTTCGATGTCACGCTGGTCAGCTCCGCGCTCATGATCTATCTCATCGCCAACCTGCCACACACGGCGGTCAACAGCCGGGTGGTCTTCGAGGTCTACTTCATCGCCATCGGCGCCACCTGCCTGCGCTACGATGTGCGGCTCTGCTGGCTGGCCGGCGCGCTCGCCATCACCCAGTATTTCGGGATCGTGTGGTACGCTGATACCCACTGGTCGCTCAACTCGCCGGGTTACGCGCCCTACGTCTACGGCACCTTCAGCTGGGCATCGGAAGTCGGCCGCCTGGTGGTCCTGTTCGTCGCCACCAGCCTGTCAGTGGCCGTGGTGGATCGCGGACGCGCCCTCCGGCGGCTCTCGACCATTGACCGCCTGACCGGCGTCCTCAACCGCGGCTCCTTCGATGAGCGGCTGAACGCCGAGCTGAGCCGGGCCCGGCGCCAGTCGGAATCGCTGGCCCTCGTGATGCTCGACGTGGATCACTTCAAGAAGTTCAATGACGACCTGGGCCATTCCGCCGGCGACTCGGCGCTGCGCACCCTCACGCGACGGATGAGCGACGAACTGCGCCGCAGCGACATCCTCGCGCGCTATGGCGGCGAGGAGTTCGTCATCATCATGCCGGCCACGTCGGTGGCGCAGGGGATGCGCAAGATCGAAGCGCTGCGGGAGAAGCTCTCGAAGGTGGGTATTCCGCTGCCCAAGACCGAATCGCTCACTGCCAAGCTCACCGTGAGCGCCGGCCTCGCAGTGTTCCCCGATGACGGTGTTACCGCCGACGAGCTGCTCGACTGTGCCGACGAACGCCTGTTCGAGGCCAAGAGCCTCGGCCGCAACCGGGTGGT
>DASSOW010000227.1:0-2126 GCA_035700175.1 Gemmatimonadales bacterium
GGTGAGGCCGTCCATGGCGGGCATCCGCACGTCGCAGAGAATGAGGTCAAACCGCTCGGCGAGCGCCCGTTCCAGCCCACGTCCCGGCTCCGCCGCCGTCTCGACCTCGTAGTTGGCGCCGGTGAGAAGCATGGCCAGCGATTGGCGGAGGCTCGTGTCGTCGTCAACGATCAGGATGCGCATCGTTCCCATTCCATGTCTCGACTGGGGAGAAACACCTTGAAGGCCGCGCCACCTTCACGGGCGCGGTCCACCCACACCATCCCGCCAGCGTCATGCACCGTGCGTGCGACAATCGCGAGCCCAAGCCCGGTGCCCTTCCCCGGGTCCCGCGTGGTATAGAACGGATCGAAGACCCGCTCCCGATCTTCTTCGGCGACGCCGGGCCCGTCATCGGCCACGACCAGAAGCGCACCGTGCGCGCCAAGGTCGGTTGGCAGTGGCCGCGGCTCGACCGGGCGGATGCGCCGGACGCCGTCGGCGTCCTCCTGCCGCGCTGTTGCCCGCCGCCCGGCCTCCATCTCATGGGGGGCCACGGAGACGACGATCCGCCGAGCCGCCGAGTCACGTGCATTCAGCATCAGGTTGATCACCACCTGCTCCAGCGCGTGCGCGTCACCCGGCACGGCCGGAAGCCCGGGCGCCAGGTCCAGTTCCACGCGTGTCTCGCGCAGCGCGCCTTGCGTTTCCAGGAAGCTTGACGCCCGCCGCACGACGCTCGACAGATCGCTCTGCTCCGTGGCCTTCCCTGGCCGAGCGTAATCGAGCAGTGATGCCACGATCCGGTCGATCCGGTCCACCGCGTCGCGCATCTGCTCCAGCACGGCGGGATCGGTGTTGCGCTGCCGGAGGACCTCGATCCAGTTGGCGATCGCTCCCAATGGGTTCCGCACCTCGTGCGCCACCCCCGCCGCGAGCCGGCCGATGCCGGCCATTTTCTCGTTGCGCACCACCTGCCCCTGGGCGCTCAGCAGCCGCTCGGCCATGGCGCGGAAGCGCTCGGAGAGGGCGGCGAATTCTTCGGTTTCGTAAGGCGCTGAAGGGTGTGAGCTCTGGACCGTGAGCTTGTCACCCTGACCCCCGCTTTCGCGGGGGTGACAGAAGCGAAGGAACCGAAGCCAGCCCCAGGCTCCGCCTCTTCGGCCGCCATGCGGCCTCAGAGTGACAGACTCAGCCCGCTCCGCGCTCGACCCCTCGACCCCTCGACCCCTCGACCTCTCGACCGCCAACGCATCCGCTTCCTCCGCCAACTGATTCAGCGGCCGCAGGACCTGGCGGCGCAGCAGGTGGAGGCCGAAGACCAGGAGCACCAGCGTGCTTCCGGCCCAGAATGCCGCGAGCGGCAGGACGAGCGCCGAGAGGTTGGCGCCGGCCACCAGCGCGGTAATGATCCCCACCAGCACAACAGCCGCGCTCGCCACGAGGACGAGCTCGGCCACCAACTGTGAGCGCAGCGAGCGGCGCGTGCTGCTCATGGCCGCTCGGCGTGGACTACGGCGTACATGCGATCTGGCCCTCGCTCGTTGCAGGGGGCGGCGGTGTCGCCGGGCCGGAGAAGAGAGCGCAGGTGCGCGTGGTGCCCGCCGGATATGCCGCGGTCGCGGCCCAGCCGCCGGGAACCACCTCGGTGATCGTGATGGTCACGCCACTCGAGGGGTTGTAGGTTAGGAGCGCATTGGGCACAGCGCCGCCGTAGTAACCCGTGCTGTAGTCGGCTGCGTACGCTTCCTGCGCGGTGGCCAAGTTCTTGAGGTCCGACTTCATCTTGGCCACGAACGCCTTTTCCTTGGTCGCCGCGAACTTGGGGATCCCAATCGCGGCCAGGAGGCCGATGATCACGACCACGATCAGCAGCTCGATGAGCGTGAAGCCGTGGCGGCTCCGCAGCCTGGTCATCGGGTTGTCGTGCTGTCCTGCGGTCATGATCCTGCTCCAGAGTCTCGGGTCAAGAAACGGGGCGGCGACCCGAAGACCGCCGCCCTTGTAGTTTCTTACTCAGCCAGCTAGGCCTGAGTTAGCTGCACTTCGGCTCGCCTTCGACCGTGGCGGGCGCCGTCACGTTGTTACCCGTGAAGATTGCGCACGTCTTGGCAGTCTGGTTATGCGTAGCCGTTCCGGTCCAGCCG
>DASSOW010000228.1:0-2099 GCA_035700175.1 Gemmatimonadales bacterium
TCCCCGGGCGTGCCGTGGCCGGCGATGGCATTCCGCATCGAGGTGTCGGACTCGATGTTGCGGTAGCGCTGGTAGTCCATGACCCCGAGGTGCCCCGACTTGAAGGCGTCGGCCATCGCCAGCGGGACCTGGGCTTCCGCCGCGATCACCGCGGCCCGCTGCTTCTGCGCCTCCGCCTTGAATTCCTGTTCCATCGCCACCGCCAGCGCCCGGCGCTCTTCCGCCTTGGCCTGGGCGATCCGCTTGTCGGCTTCGGCCTGGTCGGTCTGCAGCTCGGCGCCGATGTTCTTGCCCACGTCCACGTCGGCGATGTCGATCGAGAGAATCTCGAACGCCGTCCCGGCGTCCAGTCCCTTGGCCAGCACCGTCTTGGAGATCATGTCCGGATTCTCCAGCACCTTCTTGTGGCTCTCGGCCGAGCCGATGGTGCTCACGATCCCCTCGCCCACCCGTGCCAGAATCGTCTCCTCGCCGGCACCGCCCACCAGCCGGTTGATGTTGGCGCGCACCGTGACCCGGGCCAGCGCGAGGAGCTGGATGCCGTCCTTGGCCATCGCCGCCACCTTGGGAGTGGTGATGACCTTCGGGTTCACACTCACCTGCACCGCCTCGAAGACGTCCCGGCCCGCCAGGTCAATGGCCGCGGCCTGCTTGAAGGTCAGTGGAATGCCTGCCTTGTCGGCCGAGATCAGGGCATTGACCACCCGCTGGACGTTGCCACCCGAGAGGTAATGCGACTCGAGGTCGTTGATGCGGAGGTCCAGCCCCGCCTTGGTGGCGTTGATCAGCGGGCTCACGATCCCGGTCGGGTTGACCTTCCGGAAGCGCATGCCGAAGAGCGTCGCGAACGACACGCGCACGCCCGATGCCAGCGCCGTGACCCAGAGGCCGATCGGGATGAACCGGAAGAAGATGGACAGCACGATCATGCCCATCACGACCAGGGCCACGATCATGCCAAGCTGCAGACTGGAGTCGTTCACGTGTCACCTGCTGTCTGGGGTTGGACGGCGGCCCGCACCACGTGCCGGTAGCCGTCGGAGCGCACCACCACCACCGGCGTGCCCTGGGAGACGAACTCGCCCTCGGTCACGACATCCAGCCGCTCTCCCGCGACCTCCGCGGCGCCGGCGGGACGGAGCGAGGTGAGGGCCACGCCGCTCTGCCCCACGAGATCATCCCGGGTCGCGGCGGAGATGTATCCTTGCGCGCTGTGCATCCGGTCCTGCAGGAGGAGCCCGCGGAAGCGGCGGCTGGTGGGAAGCTTGCGAATCCAGGCGTAGCCCACCGACAGCGTCACGGCCGCGGCGGCGCCGAGCGCCGCGAGCGCCTGGGCGACGTCGGATGCGGTGGGTGCCGGCCCGAGCATGGTGAGCAGGATGGCGGCCCCCAGCATGCCCATGCCGACGATACCGGCCACCCCGAAGCCGGGCAGGACGAACACTTCCGCCGCGATCGCGAGAAGTCCGAGCAGGGCGAGGAGAATGTCCACCCAGCCCGCGTTGCCCATGGTGATGCCGGCGATGAAGAAGGTGCCGAGCGAGAGGAGGCTGACGAGAATCCCGAGGCCGGAGGCGCCGGCCTTGATCTCGACCAGGATGGCAATCACCCCGATGGCAACGAGCAGCGCCGCCATCCAGGGGTTCGCGAAGATGGCCAGGAGTCCCAGAAGAAACGGGGGCATCCGGCCAATCTAGCCGGTTTTCAGCTGGGAGAGGAGCGGCCTCGTGCCGAGGAACGGCGGGAGCGCACATCCTGCACCCGCTGCTGCAGGCGGTCCCGGAGAATCAGGAACTGCGCCTGCTGGACCGGAGTGAGGAAGGCGGAAAGATCCTTCAGCTCGGACTGGAAGGCCTGGGCCCGGTCGAGCTGGACCTGCGCCAGTCCATCGAGCGCCTGTGCCACCGAATCCTGGTTCGCGGGCACGCCGGGGCGGAGTTCGCGCTGCAGGGTGGCGCGGATCGCCTGTTCACGCCGGTCCAGTTCGGCATGGGTCACGGCGTAGCGCGCGTTGGCGTCCTTGAGCTGCTTCGTCTGCTGCGCGTTGAGCCCCAGCTCGTCCACCACCCGCTGGGTGAAGCGCTCCTCGATGGCGGCCC
>DASSOW010000229.1:0-3739 GCA_035700175.1 Gemmatimonadales bacterium
GTATTCTCCTCCTGCTGCTCGCTGTTGCCTGGTGGCGCAGCACCACCAACCTCCGGGGTCACGCGCAGGCAGGCGCGGAAGTGCTGGTGTCAGCCCTGGGCCGGCAGATGGCCACGGAAGAGAGCAGCCATGGAATCCCGACGCCGGCCACCGAACTCACCGATGTGCGCCAGCTGCTGCCGGGCATGGGCGAACCGGTGGCGCTCACGGTGAGGGCGGAAGATCACGCGGTGGGAAAGACGCTCGCGCAGCTGGATCTCAGGAGCCGGACCGGCGCGGTCGTGCTTGCCATCACTCGCGCGGGCCAGCCGATTCTTCTGCCGACGGGGCATGAAACGATCCAGCCGGGTGACCGCCTGGCGGTCGCAGGCACTCGGCGAGCTGCCCATGCAGCGGTGGAGTTGATTCGGTCGGGGCGGGAAGGCTAACGGGGCGAGCAGGAAGGCGGACGGGGCGGACACATCGGACGAGGCGGACAGGACCAGCAGCCACCGGCTCGCCCTGCTCGCCCACGACCCACGACTTACGTCCTACGGCCGATAAAGAACCTTTTCAGCATCGCTCCGCACTCATCCGCCATCAGTCCGCCGATCACTTCGGGGCGATGGTTGAGCCGGGGATGGCGCAGCAGGTCATAGACCGAACCGGCCATGCCGGCGCGGGGATCCCAGGCGCCGAAGACGACGCGCTCCACCTTGGAGAGGATGATGGAGCCGGCGCACTGGGCGCACGGCTCCATGGTGACATACAGCGTGGCGGTGGGCAGGCGGTCCTCACCACCGGCTTCGAGCGCGCGACGGATGGCGAGCAGCTCTGCATGGGCGGTGGGGTCGTGCCGGTGGATGGTTTCGTTATGCGCCTCGGCGATGATCGTGCCGTCCCGCATGATGACCGCTCCCACCGGCACTTCATCCCTGACTGCGGCCGCGCGCGCGAGCCGGAGCGCCGCCGTCATCCCGGTCAGGTCCGATGGGGACGGCGTCCCCCTACGCACTCGCCGCCTCAGCCATCGTCGCCTCCCGGTCAAAAGCCAGTTCCCCGCCCCTGGCGTCCACGACGATCGTGTCGCCCTCCCGGTACTGCCCTTCCAGCACCGCCAGCGCGATGGGGTTCTGCAGGTCCCGCTGGATCACGCGCTTGAGTGGCCGCGCGCCGTACACCGGATCATAACCGCGGTTCGCCAGGAGTGCGCGCGCCTCAGGGGTGACCCGCAGGTGCAGCGCCCGGGCCTCCAGCATCTTCTCAAGGTGCGCCAGCTGGAGCCCCACGATGTGCGTGAGGTCCGCGCGCGAGAGCGGATGAAACACGATGACGTCGTCCACCCGGTTGAGGAACTCGGGCCGGAAGTGCTCCCGCAGTTCGCCCCGCACCGCTTCCTCCACACCAGCCCAGGCCTCATCACCCGCCTCGGCGCCGGCCTCGACGATGTACTGGCTGCCGATGTTCGAGGTCATGATGATGACCGTATTCCGGAAATCTACCGTGCGGCCCTGGCTGTCGGTGAGCCGGCCGTCATCCAGGATCTGAAGCAGCAGGTTGAAGACGTCGGGATGCGCCTTCTCGATTTCGTCGAACAGCACCACGCTGTACGGCCGGCGCCGCACCGCCTCGGTGAGCTGGCCGCCCTCTTCATAGCCGATGTAACCCGGCGGCGCGCCGATCATGCGCGCCACCGTGTGCTTCTCCATGTATTCCGACATGTCGAGCCGCACCATGGCGCGTTCATCATCAAACAGGAACTCGGCGAGCGCCCGCGCCGTCTCGGTCTTGCCGACGCCGGTCGGCCCAAGGAAGATGAATGATCCCGTGGGCCGGTTGATATCCTGCAGTCCCGCCCGGCTCCGGCGCACGGCGTTGGCCACCGCGGTCACGGCAGCTTCCTGTCCCACGACCCGGCGGCCCAGCTCTGCCTCGAGTCGCGTCAGGCGTTCGCGCTCCGACTCGAGCATCTTGGACACTGGAATACCGGTCCACTTGGCCACGATCTCGGCGATGTCTTCCGCGTCCACTTCCTCCTTGAGGTAGCGCGCCTTGGTCTGCACCTCGGCGAGCCGGGCCTCGTCGGTCACCAGCTTCTGCTCCAGCTCCGGAATGCGACCGTAGCGAAGCTCGGCCGCCTTCTGCAGGTCGCCACGGCGGGTAGCGAGTTCGACCTCGTTGCGGAGCGACTCGACCTCGGCCTTGTTCTGCCGGATTCCCTGGATGGCGTCCTTCTCGGATTGCCACTGCGCCTTCATGCCGGCGCTCTGCTCCTTGAGCCCGGAGATCTCCTGCTCCACGCGGGCCAGCGCCTCGCGTCCCGCCTTGTCCTTTTCGCGCGACAGCGCCTCGCGCTGAATCTCCAGCTGGGTAATGCGGCGCTCGACCTCATCAATTTCCTGCGGCAGACTGTCGATCTCGATCCGCAGCCGGCTTGCGGCTTCGTCCACCAGGTCGATGGCCTTGTCCGGGAGGAAGCGGTCTCCGATGTAGCGATCCGAGAGTGTTGCCGCGGCCACGATGGCATTATCGGTGATGCGAACGCCGTGGTGGACTTCGTACTTCTCCTTGAGTCCGCGCAGGATGGCGATGGTATCCGCCACGCTGGGCTCACCCACCAGCACTGGCTGGAAGCGGCGTTCGAGCGCGGCGTCCTTCTCGATGTGCTTGCGATACTCGTCGAGCGTCGTGGCGCCGACCACGTGCAGCTCCCCACGCGCAAGCGCCGGCTTCAGCAGGTTGGAGGCGTCCACTGCCCCTTCGGCCGCGCCGGCACCCACAATGGTGTGCAGTTCGTCGATGAAGACGATGTAGCGACCCTCGGCCTCGACCAGTTCCTTGATGACCGACTTGAGCCGCTCCTCGAACTCTCCCCGGTACTTGGCGCCCGCCAGCAGCTGACCGATGTCGAGGGTCACCAGCTCGCGGTTGCGGAGCGATTCGGGGACATCGCCGTTGACGATGCGCTGCGCCAGACCTTCCACGATGGCCGTCTTTCCTACGCCCGGCTCACCGATGAGCACCGGGTTGTTCTTGGTACGGCGCGACAGCACCTGCATGACCCGGCGGATTTCCTCATCGCGGCCGATGACGGGGTCCAGCTTCCCGCTGCGCGCCAGCTCTGTAAGGTTGCGGGTGAAGCGTTCCAGCGCCTGGTACTTCTCTTCCGGCGACTGGTCCGTCACCCGGTGCGCACCGCGCACCGATTCCAGTGCTTCGCGCAGGTCATCGGGACTCACGCCGGCGTCGGTCAGCAACTGGCGTGCGGTGGTACCCTTCTCCTCGGAGAGCGCGAGCAGGAGGTGCTCGGTTGATACGTAGGCGTCGTCCAGCTTCTTCGCTTCCTGCTCGGCGCGATCAAAGACGCGATTGAGTTCCCGGCTGAAGGTGGGCTCATCCCCACCACTCTGGCTGGGGAAGCGCGCGAGCTCGCGCGCTACGCCCTCGGTCAAGGCCGTGACATTGAGGCCTGCCTTCTGCAGCAGGGGCTGGACGATCCCCTCCGGCTGGGCAAGCAGGGCGGCAAAAAGATGGGCATCATTGGTCACAGGATTGCCGCGCTCACGTGCCATGGCGGCGGCGTCCCGGAAGGCCTCCTGGCCCTTGATGGTCAGTCGTTCTGGGCGGATCATGTGTGCTCCGTATAACGAAAGCTTCGCTGCCGAGTCGCAGGTCGCAGGTCGCGGTCGCAGGTTCTGTGGCGCAAACGCGAGACGCGGGGGCAAGCGGCGTACCCGAAGGCTCTGCCGGATTGGCAGAA
>DASSOW010000230.1:0-8621 GCA_035700175.1 Gemmatimonadales bacterium
AAAGGCGTCGGCCGGCACCAGTTCCACGGCGCGACTCCGGAAGGCCGGCGCCGCCACCAGCACGCGCAGAAGTTCCCACTCGGCGCGCACGGGGGCTGAGCTCGCCGGCGCGCCACCTTGACGGCTCGGCGGCTCCGCGGCTCGATGGCTCGGCGGCTCGGCAGCCCGTTGGGTCGGTGCAAAGCGCAGCTCGCGCTCCAGCACGTCCTTGGATACTCCGCTCCGCTCCGCGACGCGCGAAAGATAGAGCTGTCGCGTGATCGGATCCGATGCCGCCCGGATGGTGGGCAGCAGCCGATCGAGAGCCGAGCGCCGGCGCTCGAGATCCTCGAACCATCCCTTCTCGGCCAGCAGCTGGATCTTTCGCTCGAGCACATCAACGGCGTCGGCCACGACGCGGCTCACCGCCTGGGCGCCCCCCTGCCGCATCATAGTGTCGGGGTCCTCCCCTGCCGGCATCGTGGCAACGCGGACGCGCACACTTTGACGCAGCAGCTCGTCGGCGGCGCGGAAGGTGGCGCGCAGTCCTGCGCTGTCGCTGTCATACAGCAGTGTCACCTGCTGGGTGAAGCGCCGAAGCAGGCTGGCCTGGTCGGGGGTAAGCGCCGTCCCGAGCGGGGCGACCACGTTCTCAATGCCGTGCATTGCGAGGGCCAGCACGTCGAAATAACCCTCGACCACCAGGGCCACTTCTTCCTTCCGGATGGCGTGTCGCGCCGCATGAAGGTGATACAGCATGCGGCCCTTGTGAAAGATGGCCGACTCAGGCGAGTTGAGGTACTTGGGCTCGCCGTCACCCATGATGCGGCCGCCGAACGCCACCACGCGCCCGCGCAGGTCGTGAATCGGAAACATCACGCGATTCCAGAACTTGGCGGACACCGAGCCATCCTCGCGCTTCCCCGCGAGCCCGGCGGCGATGAGCGTCGCGTCCTCGATGCCAAGCGTGTGCATGGCCTCCAGGAATGCCTGGCCGCGGGGCGAGAAGCCCAGGCCCAGTTCGCCCGCGGCTTCCGCGCTGATGCCCCGTCCCTCGAGATAGCGTCGTGCCGGTGCGCCGGCGTCCCCGTCGAGCAACTGGCGCGTGAACCAATCCTGCGCCGCGCTCACCGCGGAATAGAGCGGCTCGTTGGGGTCTGGTCCTTCACTTCGCTGGCGCTCGGGGATGGTGATGCCTGCTCGACGCGCCACGTCCCGGACCGCCGAGGGATAGTCCATCCCGAACCGCTTCATCAGGTAGGTAAAGACGTCACCGGCCTCATGGCAGACATAGCAGTAGAACATCCCCTTCCGGGGAATGACCGCGAAGTTGCGATGGGTGCCACCGTGAAAGGGACAGGGACCGCGCCAGTCGGCGCCGGTGCGCTTGAGCTGCACCGATTCGCCGACAATGCCGAGGATGTCGGCGCTGTCGCGCACCTGTTCGATGATCTCGTCCGGAATCATCCTGGCTCAGTCCCCAAATTCCACAATGGTGACGCCGGTGCCACCTTCATTGCGCGGCGCGTAGCCCGCGCTGCGGATGCGGCGATCACGCTTGACGGTACGGCGCACGCGCTCGCGCACGACACCGGTTCCCATCCCGTGAATGATCCGCAGCATCGGGTGCTCGGCCAGGATAGCCGCATCGAGCGCCGCAAGTGTCGCGGCTTCCGCTTCATCACCGGTCATGCCGCGAAGATCGATCTCCATTGGTGCCGAGACGGCCGGCACGTCGGGGCTCCGGACGGGCTCGACCTGCGACCTGCGACCTGCAACCCGCCTCAGCACCTCCGCCGGCATCACCATGCGCATGGCCCCCGCTGCGATCACCGCCTTGCCGTCGCCGCGCAGTTCGAGCACGGTGCCGCGCACGCCGGCGCTGGTCTCCACGCTGTCACCCACGCTGAGTGCAGACCCATCCGCACTCGCAGCCGGCGCAGGGGACGCTTCGTCGTCGGCGAGCCGCTCGCCCTGCACCCGGATTTCGTCTTCCAGCACCCGCCGCGCTTCCCGCGCTCGCTCTTCATCCACCGCACCCTTCGCGGCGGCAAGCGCTTCCTCTACAGTGCGCCGGGCAGCCAGCAGGTGCTCGCGCGCCTCACGGCGAGCTCGCTTGTCGGCGTCTCGCTCGCGCCGATCGAGCGCCAGGGCCCGGGCGTCGTCACGCACTTCGCGGGCGTCCAGACGTTCACTCAGTTCTGCCGCCAATTGCTCGCGCTCGGCCAGCGACCGCTCCCGGCGTTCGACCTCGCGCTGGCGCTCCTCGACTGACGCGAGCAGCGCATCGAAGCTGCGCTCGGCGCTGGGGACACGCTCCTCGGCGCTTGCCAGCACGTCGGGCGGCAGCCCCAGCCGGCGCGCGATGGCCAGCCCATAACTTCGGCCCGGAATTCCCTTCTGAAAATGATAGGTGGGTGTGAGCGTCGCCGCGTCGAACTGCAGCGAGGCATTGACCACACCGGGCTCTTCCTGCGCCAGGGTCTTGAGCTGACCCAGGTGCGTCGTTGCCAGCGTGAGCGCACCACGCCGGGTGAGCTGGATGATGGACGCCGCGGCCAGCGCAGCACCCTCAGCCGAGTCGGTGCCACTGCCAATTTCATCCAGCAGCACCAGCGCGGTGTCGTCGGCCTGGTACAGGATGGCGCCCAAGGCGCGCGCATGCGCGCTGAAGGTGGACAGGCTGGCGGCGATGCTCTGGCGATCGCCAATATCGGCAGCAAGGCACCCGAACACTGGCAGCGCCGACTCCTCCGCCACCGGCGGGATGATTCCACTCTGCGCCAGCGCGCTGAAAAGCGCCACCGCCTTGAGCAGCACCGTCTTGCCGCCGGTATTGGGACCGCTCACGAGCAGCGTGCGCTCCTGGCTGCTCATCTGCAGATCGAACGGAATGACCGCCTGCTCCTGGGCCAGCAGCAGCGGATGGCGCCCGCGGATAATCCTGAGCTCCGCCGGCGCGAGGGCCACTGCGGGAGCGTGGGCATCCAGTTCCGCGGCCCATCTGGCACGGGCCACCAGGTCGTCGACAGCGATGCACATCTCGAACGCTGCCAGCAGGTCGGGCCGAGCCGGCCGCAGCAGGTTGGTCAGCTCGCGGAGCACGGCCACCGTCTCCCGCTCTTCGGCCACCTGCGCCTCGCGGAAGGCGTTGCCGAGCTCGACTGCCGCGCTGGGCTCGATGAACAGCGTGCCTGCGCTGGCCGACTCATCGTGCACGATCCCTTCGGGACGGGAACGCAGGTCACGCCGCACCGGAATGACGTAGCGTCCTTGCCGTAGCGTCACGGCGCCGTCGGCGCCACCGCCCGGATCGAGGGAGCGAAGGATCGACTCCAACCGCTTCACCAGGCGGGCGCGCGCGGCGTGCACCTCGCGCCGAGCGGCGCTGAGCGCGGGGCTCGCGCTGTCGAGCAACTGCCCGTCGTCGTCCACCGACTGTTCCAGCCGGCGTTCGATGCCGCGCGACAGCGGTTCCGTCCGCAGCGCCAGGGCAAGCGGCGCCTGTTCCCTGACCCTGGCGACATCGTCGGCTACGCGTCGTGACGTGGCAATCAGCCGCTTCACCGCCGCAAGCTCGTGGCCATCCAGCAGGCTGCCCTCGATCCGAAGCCGGGCCAGCGCCGGCGCCAGGTTGTCCACCGGCTCAGCAATGAGCCCGTCGCGCCGGCGAAAGAGCGCCGCCACCTGCTCCACCCGGGCCAGCTCGCGCGCGATCCAGGCGATATCGGTCGTGGGTCGGCGGCTCCGGACGCGCTCGGCGCCGAGGGGGCCGGCGGCACGAGCGGCCACCAGCTCCAGCACGGCGCCGAACTCGATTGTGTCCAGCGCGTCGGTGGTCAGGGGGTCCTGCAAAACCGACGGGGTGCCGGCCTGTTGTTCAAGGCGTGGCACCCCGTCGGCGATGGGGGATTCCGGTACCGTCATGCCTCCATGCGCTCCTCGCGCGTCCGGCGGATGGCGGTCAGCGTACCACGCGCGTGCGCGGTCCCCGCCGGTTCTTCCGGATAGCGGCGTTCAGCTTCCGCTTGCGCTTCTCGCTCGGCTTCTCGTAGTGGCGATGCTTGCGCAGGTCGGACAGGATGCCGGCCTTTTCGCACTTCTTCTAGAAGCGCTTGAGCGCGCGCTCAAAGCTCTCATCATCGTGAATGACGACTTCGGCCATGCTGGTAAATCACCCCTTCCGGCCCCCAGAGGGCATAAGATGCGACAGCATGAAAAGTTAGCCCCGAAGCAGGCCAGACGGAAGGGTCAGCCCGGCGGCCAGGTCATCCTGCGGCCACCCAGCAGGTGGAGGTGCAGATGGTCGACACTTTGCCCGCCGTCGGGGCCGGTATTGGTGACCAGCCGGTAGCCCCGGGCGTCCAGGCCCTCGGCCCGGGCCACCCGGGTTGCGAGCTGGACCAGGTGCCCCAGCAGCTGCGCACCCTCCTCGCCACTGGCATCCCGGGCTGCGGCGACATGCTGCACCGGGATCACGAGGATATGCGTGGGAGCCTTGGGATCGAGGTCCCGGAACGCGACCGCGTCGTCAGATCGGTCCACAATCGAGGCCGGGATTTCTCCTGAGGCAATCCGGCAAAAGATGCAGTCGGTCATGCGGACTCCGGTTTCGGGATGCGCACGCGGGCGGCGGCGGCATGCGCAAGCGCCGCAATGGCGGCGGTTTCGAAGCGCAGAGTCGCCGGCGCCAGGCGAACCGGCTGCCACCCGGCGCGCATGGCCATGTCGCGCTCGCTGGCGGTGAGGCCTCCCTCGGGTCCCACCAGGATTGCCAACGGGCCGCGGGTAATGCTCTCCGGCACGTGCTCGTCACTGGCGGAGGCCAGCCAGCGGGTGCAATCGCGGCCGGAATCGAGCACGTTGGCAAATGGCATCGGCGCGTCGACGCGCGGCGCCCATGCTCCGCCTGACTGCTTCAGTGCCTCGAGCGAACGGCGCTGCAGCCGCTCCATGTGTTCCGGCCGGACCCGGCCGCCCACGCTGAGGCTGCGTTCGGTTTCCACCGGGATGATCCGGGTGGCACCAAGTTCGGTAGCCTTCTCCACCAGCCAGGCAAACCGCTCGCGATCGCCGGCGCCCGCGGCGAGGATCAGCTCCTCAGGGGGCGGCACGCTGGCAATGCTCTCCACCACGACTTCCCAGCCGTCGCCGGATTCGCGGGCGGAGCCGAGTCCCACCATGCCGGCGCCATCGAGCAGCCGGATTCGTTCGTCGGTCGCGACCCGGCGTACCCGAAGATGGTGGCCTTCATCATCAGCGACACGCAGGGTGGCACCCGGCGCGAGGGCACCGGCCGGGACAAGGACCGCACTCATGAGTGGCGAGCGGCGACGCTCCACCAGCCGGCGTCCCGCCAGTCATCGAGTTCGCTGAATCCCGCTTCGCGAAGCGGGCCCCGGAAGAGCTCGGACTCCGGCTCTTCCATACCAGCGAAAATTGCGATTCCACCTGGGGCAAGCGACTGCCGGATGGCCGGGAGCAGGGTCACATTCACCGTCCGGAGAATGTTGGAGAGGATGAGATCCGCCGGGCCTGCAACTGGCGCAAGCGTCGCCGCGTCGCCAGTGAGAAAGCTCACGCTGCCTGACACCCCGTTGGATTCCGCATTGCGCTCGGCCACAGTGTTGGCCTCGGCATCACACTCGATGCCGATGGCGGTCCGCGCCCCAAGCACCACCGCCGCAACAGAGAGGATTCCGCTGCCGCTGCCCAGGTCCAGCACGCGCATTCCCGGCTGCAGGTGGCGATCGAGCAGCGCGAGCGCGCCGCGCGTCGAGCCGTGTTCGCCGCTGCCGAATGCGTTCTCCGGGTCGATTACGACTCGCGTCGTGATCTCGGGTGCCGCATCCCGGCGCCAGGTTGGCACGATCAGGAGGCGCCCCACGCGGCGGGGCTCGAGGCCCTCGCGCCAGCGGATGCTCCAGTCGGCGTCAGGCAATTCGGCGAGCGACGCCTCCAGCCCGAATTGCTGGTGCAGCGCGCCGGCGATTCGCGTTGCCTCCTCACCGGAGATCGCCGCTCCGGCGAGCGAGCCATCCTCCCGCTCGGCGATCGCAGCGCCGGTTGCATTCACCAGCCACCGGGCCACCACGTCGCGCCGAGCCGGGTCCGGCACAATGTGGATGGCCCACCAGGTCATGCGCCGAGTGCTTCCTTGAGCCTGGCCCAGAAGCCACTCCCCTTGCGCGGTGGCTCGCCCTCCACGGCCGCGAGTTGCCGGAAGACTTCCTCCTGCTCGGGCGTCAGCCGTTCAGGAGTCCAGATGTGCACTCGCACGTGCAGGTCTCCGTTGCCACCCTGGCCCAGCCGCGGAAGGCCCTTCCCGCGCAGCTTGAACACCGAGCCAGCCTGGGTGCCGGCGGGCACCTCGAGCGCTTCATCCCCCCACGGGGAGGGGATGCTGAAGGCGCCGCCGAGCGCTGCCTGGGAGAACGACAGGGGCAGGTCGTGAATGAGGTGCTCGCCCTGCCGCTCGAAGCGATCGTCATCCGCGATATCCAGCATGACGATGAGATCGCCGTTGGGGGCGCCCCGCGGCCCGGCCGCGCCTTGTCCCCTGAGCGTGAGGTAGTGATTGGCAGCCACCCCCGCCGGGATATCCACCTGCACTGTCCGCTCGGCGCGCAGGCGCCCTTCCCCGCGACAGATCTCGCAGGGATCCTTGATGATCGTGCCTTCCCCTGAGCAGGTGGGGCACGGTGCCACCGAAATGAACTGGCCGAAGACGCTCCGCGTGGCACGCTGGACCTGGCCCGAGCCGCCGCACGCGTCGCAGCTCACCGGCCGGGTGCCGCGCTTGGCGCCACTGCCGTCGCAGGCGTGGCACGCTTCCATGGTCTTCAGTTTCACCTTCTTCTTCACGCCATGGGCAACGTCATCGAGCGTGAGCTTGACCGAAACCTTGACGTCCTGCCCCCGTCGCGTGTCACGCTGCGGGCGGCCCCGTCCACCAAACAATGACTCGAAGCCGCCGAAGTCGCGCATGAAGATTTCCAGCGCCTCGGCGAGATCGACATGGTGAAAGCCCTGGGCGCCGGCGCCACCCACGCCCGCCTTGCCGTAACGGTCGTACATGGCGCGCTTCTGCGGGTCACGCAGGACTT
This sequence comes from Gemmatimonadales bacterium, assembly GCA_035700175.1. Taxonomy (GTDB): domain Bacteria; phylum Gemmatimonadota; class Gemmatimonadetes; order Gemmatimonadales; family GWC2-71-9; genus CAMLHP01. The sequence continues at coordinate 7,086 of DASSOW010000230.1, forward strand.
CGTATGCCTCGGTAAACTCCTTGAAGCGCGCCTCGGCATCGGGCTCGGGGTTCCGGTCCGGATGGTACTGCATGGCCAGGCGACGGTACGCTTTCTTGATCTCGTCCTCGCTGGCGCCACGCTCGACGCCCAGGAGGCGGTAATAGTCACTCACTCCAGCAATCCTTCCACCAGTCGGCTGGTGTGCTCCACCAGGCCGATGATCTTGTCGTAGGGCATGCGCGTCGGGCCGATCACGCCGATCACACCCGACACCTCACCCACATGATAGGCCGACGTCACCAGGGTGAATCCGCTCAGCCGGGCGTCAGTGTTCTCGCCACCGATGGTAATCGACAGCCCCTCGCGCCGGCGCATGTCCAGGGCACGACGCAGCAGGTCCCGGCGCTCGGTGAGATCGAGGAGCTCACGCATCCGCTCGTTCGAGGCGAACTCGGGCTGGTCGGCCAGTGGCTGCGCGCTGCCGAGGAGCGCCGGCGCGGGATCGAGGGCAAAGAGCTCGTCGCCCTCGGCGATGAAAATGTCCAGCAGCTCGCGACCGCCCGCCGGTGCGGAGGCGTCGCGCAAGCGCTCGGCCAGCGTGCGGCGCAGCTCACGCAGCGTGAGCCCACCCAGCCGCTCGTTGAGCACTCGCGCCACCGATTGCATCGCCGCCGGGGCCACCGATGATGGCACCCGCACGAAGATGGTGCGCACCACGCCGCTGCGCAGGTTGAACACCATGAGCAACCGCTCGGACGACACCGGCACCAGTTCGATCCTCTCGAGAACGACTTCCTCGAGCGCCGGTGCCACGGCGACCCCAAGCTCCTGCGTGAGCACCCCGAGCACCTGGGCCGCGCGGTGCAGCAGCTCCTCCAGCGCATCGCCGCGTCCGCGCAACTCCGAGGCCAGCGTCTGCTGCGCCGCGCTGGTGGGCGGCGCCCGGTGCATGACGACATCCACGTACGCGCGATAGGCGCGGTCCGTCGGGATCCGCCCCGCCGACGTGTGCGGATGATACAGGAAGCCCCGGTCCTCCAGGTCACTCATGATGTTGCGGATGGTGGCCGAGGACACGCCAAGGCCGTACCGGCGGGCGATGGTCTGGCTTCCCGCCGGCTCGGCAGTCTCGATATACGCGTGGACTACGGCCTCCAGTACTCGGAGCTCGCGTTCCGACAGGTTCTCGCTAGCGGGCATCGCGTAAATTTACAACCTGCAAGGGGTTGGGTGTAGGGTGTAGGGCTTAGGGCTTAGGGCTTAGGGGGTGGGGCGTGGGGCGTGAGGCGTGAGGCGTGAGGCGTTGCGCCGGAGGGCGGGTCAGTGAGCGGTGGCCCGAGTCACCAGCCAGGCGACCGGAGCGAACTGCGGCGCCCAGCGGCGCGATCGCCGCGAGGGTAGCCGCGCGAAGCTAGATAGACGCGATCAAGGCATCGAGCCGCAGCCAGCCCTCAACCGTCAGCGTCACCCGACCATTGCACTCCTTGGCCCACCCTGCATCGACCCAGCGGCCCCTCGCATCAGCCGGAATCAAGTCGGCGTCCACGCCGTTGG
>DASSOW010000231.1:0-7369 GCA_035700175.1 Gemmatimonadales bacterium
CCTGTTGCGGGTTGAGACCGTGCGGGGCGTCACGGAGAGGCGGACGAGGCGGACGAGGCGGACGAGGCGGACCGAAGCTAACCTGCTCTCACCCGTCCGTCCCGTCCGTCCTGTCCGTCCTGTCCGCCTAGTTCACCATCCTCTCAAACCTCGCATTCCCCTTCAGCGGCGCGAACAGCGGGTCGATCTTCATCCAGCCGGGCGTGATCGGCGTCGGATGCTTGCGGAGCTCCTCCAGCGCGTCCATGGCCTCGTTGAGCCTGCCGGTGGCGAGGTAGATCCGGACCAGCTGCAGCCCGTCATAGGCCAGTGACGCAGAGGCGTCGGTACGGTACATGGCAATCGCTCGGCGACCAGTGGCCACTGCCGAGTCGGCCAGGCCCGCATGCGCGAGTGCCACGCCGTAGAGCACCAGGAGGGACGGGTCATTCTCGGCTTGCTGGATCTGTGCGAGCCCGGTGGCGAGCGAGGAGTCGGCGTAGGCCTTTGCCAGCCGCTTCTGGCCCTGGTCCCAGAAGTATGTCGCGAGGGACTGCCCCCACCAGGCGCGGTCACCGTCGAACGCCGAGGGGGTGAGGCGTCCCACCAGCGCCTGCGTGGACGGGTCGAGCACGAAGGTGAGTTCCTCAAATCCGGCCAGGTAGGCCGCAACCACCGGCGGTGAGACACGAGCCGTGGCTCGGGCAGCGGCGGCGCGTGCGCCATCCAGGTCGCCCTGGGCGAGCTTGATCTTGACCAGCAATTGATAGTGGCCGAGATCTTCCGGCTCGAGCGCGATGACAGCGTTGCAGACCTCTTCGGCTTCCTGCAGGCGGCCCGTGAAGAGGTAGTCAGTGCTCAGCGAGTTGAGCACCGCCGCATTCCGCGGATCCAGTTCCCGCGCGCGTTCCAGCCGCTCGACTGCGCGTGCATAGTTGCCATTGTTGGCATCCGCACGAGCACCGGCCCGCAGGATGTCCGGATCATTCGGGCCCAGCTGCATGGCGCGTTCGGTAAATTCGGCGCTCTTCGCAAGATCGCGCGCAATACCGTTGTAATACAGCGCGGCAGACGCGGCGGCCGCGGCATTATCGGGCCCGAGCTGGAGTGCGTGATCCACGGACTCCCTGGCCCGCCGTGCCACGGCAGGATCCCGGGCCCCGTTGGTGTAGAGCCGCGTGGCCGCGGTCGCGAGCCCGGCCCAGGCATCAGCGAAGCCGGAGTCAAGCGCCACCGCCTGCTCGAAGTTGTCCATCGCCTGCCGGAGGCTGACGGGATCGCCACCGTTGATCGACCTGCCCTTGAGATAGGCGTCCCACGCGGCGGGATTCTCGGTGGGACGCTTGCCCAGGTCGGCCGACTCCTTGGCACCGAGCTGGGCACCAAGCGCTCCAGCCACGCGGGTGGCCACCTGCCCCTGCACCGCAAACACGTCGGTGAGGTCGGCGTCGAAGGTCTGCTGCCAGTCGGTGGATCCGGTCTTCCCATTCACCAGTTCGGCCACCAGCTGCAGGCGACGCGAAGAGGGACCAGACCCGTTGGCCCAGCGCACCCGGCCCATGAGCAGGTACTGCGCGCCCAGCTCTCCGGCGATCTGAGTGGGCGGCAGCCGTGAGCCGCGGTACTGTGACGAACTCGCGTTGGCGATCACCGTGAGGCCGTTCACCTGCGACAGCTTGCCGCGCACTTCGTCAGTCATGCCATCCACGATGTAGTTGTTGGCGCTGTCACCCTGGTTCTGGAACGGCAGCACGGCGACGTGGGTGGCACCGCTGGTCACTGGGGCCGCGCGCGGACGCAACAGGAAAAAGGCGGCCGCGATGCCGGCAGCGAGGACCACCGCGCCAGGGATGAGCCAACGCCGGGCGGACGGGGCGGACCGGACGGACGGGAGGGACGGATCGGACAGGCGAATCGCTCCAGTCTCCACCGTCGCCAGCGACTCGGCGAGGGCCGTGGCGCTAGGATACCGGTCGGCCGCACTGCGGGAGAGCGCCTTCCCCACCACATCCTCGAGCCCGGCCGGCAGCCCCTCGCGGGTCGCCGCCAGGGGCCGAGGGCGCTCGGTGAGACTCCGGGCCACCACCGCCTGCGGGCTCCGGCCCGTAAAGGGTGGCTCCCCCGTCAGCATTTCGTAGATCACGGCACCAAGGGCGTAGATATCGGTCCGGGCGTCCACCGTCTTGTCGCCCGTCGACTGCTCGGGACTCATGTACTGCGGCGTCCCGATGGCGAGTCCCGTCTTGGTGATGGCCTCGCCCTCGGCGTCCAGCGCCCGGGCAATGCCGAAATCGGCCACCAGGGCGTGCCCTTCATGGAGCAGGATGTTGGCCGGCTTGATGTCGCGGTGGATCACGCCGCGCTTGTGGGCATAGGCCAGCGCCTCGGCCACTTCGCGCCCGATCCGAAGGGCCACGGGCACCGGCAGCTCGCCTTCGCGCGTGAGCCGGCTGGCGAGCGATTCGCCCTCCACATAGGGCATCACGTAGTACAGCACGCCATCGGCCTCACCCGAGTCGTGCATGGGCAGGATATTCGGGTGGTTCAGCTGGGCGGCAATCTCGACTTCCCTGAGGAACCGGTCGGTGCCGAGGGTGGCCGCCAGTTCGGGGCGCATCACCTTGATCGCGACCCGGCGCCGATGCTTGAGATCTTCCGCGAGATAGACCGTGGCCATCCCGCCCTCACCAATCACCCGCTCGATCCGGTAGCGCGCCGCCAGCACCCGGGTCACCTTGGCGACCTCGAACTCGCCGGTCGGCATGGTGCGGGGCGGCACGCCGGGTTCGGTGGGCGTGGCCTTGCCGCAATGCATGCAGAACTGCGCCTCATCGGGCAGGCTGGTATGGCACGACGGACAGGTACGGGCCGTGGGTGACATGGTGCTCGGTTTGTGGGGTGAAGATGGAATATAGTCGCTGGCTGCTGGCTGCTGGCTACTGGCTTCTGTATCTCGATATCTGTGACCAGTGACCAGCAGCCGACAGCCAGCAGCCAGCTCCTAGCTCCCCGCCACCATCCGCTTGAACCTCGGATTCCCCTTCAGGGAGGCGAAGGTCGGATCAATGGTGATCCACTTGCGGCTGAAGAACGTAGGCTGGGTGAAGAGGGTGTCCAGTTCATCCATGGCCTGATCTGGCTTGTCGAGTACCACGTAGATCCGCGCCATCTGCATGCGGTTGTAGGTAGTGGTAGTGATGTCAGTCGTTCCGACCACTGCGAGTGAACGGCGGCCCTCGGCGAGCGCTTCGTCTCCCCGGCCGACGTACGCCAGCATGAGCGCATACAGCATGCGCGGCGAAGGATCCATGGGCACGGCGTTGGCCTGGGCGCGCGACAAGGCCAGTGCCGAGTCAGCAAACGCCCGGGCCAGATCCTTTCGTCCGCGCAACCAGTTGGCCGTCGCGAGCGCCTGGCCCCACCATGCGTGGTCGCCATCGAATGCCGACGGTGTCAGGCGGTAGATGAGCGCTTCCGTTGTTGAGTCCAGCACCCAGCTCATCTCGTTGAAGCCGGCGAAGTAGGCTGCCACGACTGGCGGGGAAAATTCGGAGAGGGCCCGCTGGGCCGCGGCGCGCGCGCCAGCCAGGTCGCCGGCAGCAGCGTTCGCAATTGCCAGGGTCTCATACAGGTCGAGCCTCCTGGGCGTGATGGCAATGGCCGCCTCGGCTGCTTCCGCTGCCTCGCGGGTCCGCCCCAGCCTCACATAACCGTCGGACAGCGACCGCAGCGCGGGCGCTGATCGTGGATCGAGGTCGTGCACCTTCTCGAGGCGGGTCACGCTCTGTGCCATGTTGCCGATCGACGCATCGTAGCCCGCCGCAGTGCGGAGGATCTCAGGATCGTTGGGCGAGAGGCGGAGCGCTGACTCGATGTATCGCGCACCCTTGGCCGGGTCGGGGGCCCACGTGGAGTAATACGCTGCGGCGGCACCATAACCGGCGGCGTTCTCGGGCGCTACGGCCATGGCGCGGTTGGCAGCCTCGAGTGAGCGGACCAGCGCTCCGGGATCGCGTGAACCATTCAAGTAGAGAGCGCCCTCGGCGTTCGAGAGCCCGGCCCATGCCTCGGCGAACGATGAATCGAGCGCAACAGCCTGCTCGTAGTTGGCCACTTGCAGCCGGAGAGTGGCGGGGTCGCTCCCGGTCGCCGCCCGGGCGCGCAAGTAGGCATCCCACGCTGCCGGATTCCGGGTTGGCCGCTTGGCCAGCTCCAGCGTTTCCTTGCTCCCGAGTTCAGCGCCCAGTGCGCTGGCCACCCGCGTCGCAACTTCCGACTGCACCGCGAACACATCGGTAAGATCGGCATCGAAGGTCTGCTGCCAGGTCGTGGCGCCAGTCGATCCATTTTCCAGCTCCGCCACCACCTGCACCCGCCGTGAGGCTGGGTCTGCGCCCGGCGCCCAGCGCACCCGGCCTATCAGGAGATATTGCGCCCCCAGCTCACCGGCGATCTCCCGCGGCGTCTTGGCGGAGCCGCGGTATTGCGAGGAGCTCCCTGAGCCGATAACCGCGAGACCGCGCACCTGGGAGAGCTTGCCGCGCACCTCGTCGGTGATCCCGTCCACGATATAGTTGTTGGCGGTGTCGCCCTGATTCTGGAATGGCAGCACCGCGACATGGGTCACCCCGGTGCTCCTGGCCGATGCCGGTGAGCGCCCGGCGCTCGCGGCGCCGGCCACGACGGCCCACGCGATGACGGCGCCGATGCCGCCCATGCCGGCATTGCGCCAGGTGAGACGTGCATCGAACATCCTCGGCGCCACGCCATGCAGCCGCCGCCGCTCCGCTGCGGTCGTGAAGATCAGCATCACCCCGCCGAGAGCCAGCAGGGTGATCGCTATCCCCAGCACCCACGTCGGCAGCCCCCAGCGTCCCGCCATGAACGCCACCGCGCCAAGCGCGAGAAGGGCGATGATGCCCAGGGCGATCCAGAGCGTCGGGGAGGAGGCCACGACGGCCTGTGCCGGGGCAGCCTGGGAGAACGGGATGGACGCATGCGAGCCACTCATCTCCAGCCGGGACAGCGACTCCGCCAGCGTCAGGGCAGAGTCGTAGCGGTCGGCCGCACTTCGCGCCAGCGACTTCCCCACCGTTTCTTCCAGTCCGGTCGGCAAGCCTTCACGGATGGCTGAGAGCGACCGCGGGCGTTCCGTGAGACTCCGGGCCACCACCGCCTGCGCGGTTCGTCCCGTGAACGGCGGTTCCCCCGTCAGCATTTCGTAGATCACGGCACCCAAGGCGTAGATATCGGTGCGCGCATCCACTGTCTTGTCGCCCGTCGACTGCTCGGGACTCATGTACTGCGGGGTCCCGATGGCGAGGCCGGTCTTGGTGATGGCCTCGCCCTCCGCATCCAGCGCCCGGGCAATGCCGAAGTCGGCCACCAGGGCGTGGCCTTCATGGAGCAGGATGTTGGCCGGCTTGATGTCGCGGTGGATGATCCCACGCTTATGCGCATAGGCCAGCGCCTCGGCCACCTCGCGCCCGATCCGGAGCGCCACGGGCACCGGCAGCTCGCCCTCACGATTGAGCCGGGACGCGAGCGATTCGCCCTCGACATAGGGCATGACGTAATAGAGAATGGACGAGGCGGTCGAGGCGGACGGGGCGGTCGAGCGCTCGCCCTCTTGACCCCTCGACTCCTCGACCGCCGCCACGCCCGAATCAAACATCGGCAGGATATTCGGGTGATTGAGCTGGGCGGCGATCTCGACCTCGCGCAGGAAGCGATCCGTCCCGAGCGTCGCCGCCAATTCGGGCCGCATCACCTTGACCGCCACCTGGCGCTTGTGCTTCACGTCCTCGGCCAGATAGACCGTGGCCATGCCGCCCTCGCCGATCACCCGCTCGATCCGGTAGCGGTCAGCCAGGACCCGGGTCACCTTGGCGACCTCAAACTCGCCGGTCGGCATGGTGCGGGGTGGCACGCCGGGCTCGGTGGGCGTCGCCTTCCCGCAGTGCATGCAGAACTGCGCCTCATCGGGCAGGCTGGTATGGCACGACGGACAGGTGCGGGCCGTGGGCGACATGGAGCTCGGTTTGTAGGGGAACGACGGAATATAGTCAGCGGTCGCATGTCTCAAGTCGCATGACCCGCGACCTGCGACTTGCGACCTTGTACCTATGCCCCGCTGGAATCCGCCGGCTGCTCGATGCGCGCCTTCACGCTGTTGAGCACGCCCTGGAAGGTGCTCCGGTTGTCTTTGGGGTCCCGTTCCTGCCGGCGTTCCTGCCCGTCGCGGGTTTCGCCCACCAGGGTTTCCTTCTGGAGCCAGACGGAGAGACTGTCCTTCTCCGGCTTCATCCGGAATTCCAGCTCGTAGCGCAGGGTGAGCTGGGTCCCGTCGGTTTCCATCCGGTTCCCGGCGCTGGCAGAGAAGATGGCGTGCTTTTCATTGTGCTCGCGCAGCTCGAAATGCTGGCCGGCAAGCTCCTCGCCGATGGCGGCCTGGGCCTGCTCGGGGGTGGCGTGGGCGATCTTGACCTGGGCACGCTGCTGCGCTGCAAGCGGGGCGGCCACGAGGGCCAGGGCGGTGGTGAGGGCGAGGGTGCGCATGGACAGTAGGGGTTAGGGATTAGGGGTTAGGGATTAGGGATTAGGGGTTAGGGTTTGGGGACCAGGGCTGAAAACTACGATCCTGCCCCAATAGCGTAAGCCTCGCCCCTGATCCCTAACCCCTGATCCCTGATCCCTGCTTCACAGTTTCCGCCACCAGCACCTCAAAATCCTCCCGCGTGCTCCGGTAGTTGGTATTGGCCACGCGCAGGGCATAGCGGCCATTGATCATCGCATTCGAGGGCACGGCGACGCCGCTTTCCTGCAAGCGGATCAGCAGCTCGGCGTTGAGCGCGTTGAGCTGCTCGTCGCTCCAGCCCGGTACCACGTAGCGGTAGCACACGATATTGAGCGAGACGGGCGCAAGCAGTTCCAGTTCGGGCGCCTGCTGCACCAACTCGCCAAGGTAGCGGGCCTGCTCGATGTTCCCGGCGATCAGCCTGGCGAAAGCATCGAGACCGTACGCCTTGATGTTCATCCACACCTTGAGTGCACGGAAGCCTCGGCTCAGCTGGGGACCAAGTTCGGAGAACCAGACGTCGCCGGCGGCGGTGCCACGGGTGGCGTGGGTCAGATAGCCCGGCGTGAGCGAAAAGGTGTCGCGGTGCGCGTCGGGATGCCGCACCAGCACGCAACCCACTTCGTAGGGCATGTACATCCACTTGTGCAGGTCGAAGGCGAGCGAATCGGCCTGCTCCATGCCGCGGAGCCGTTCGCGGTACTCCGGCACCAGCGCCGCCAGCGCGCCGAATGCCCCATCCACGTGGAACCACAGCTTCTCCCGCTGGCAGAGCGCTGAGAGCGCGGCAAGGTCATCGATGGCGCCGGTGTT
>DASSOW010000232.1:0-7124 GCA_035700175.1 Gemmatimonadales bacterium
TGCCGCACTGTCACTGCGGAGGTCGCGGGTTCGAGCCCCGTCAGCCCCGCTCGCGCTAGTGAGCGCAACACCCCGTTCCCATCATGAGGACGGGGTGTTGTTTTTGGATCCCAACGCCATGACGTTCGCCTTCCATCGCCCCGTCCTGCTCGGTCCCGTCCTGGCCGCCGCCCGTGGCGCGCGCCGCGCCGTGGACGGAACGCTGGGCGACGGCGGCCACGCCGAGGCGCTGCGGCAGGCTGGCATCGAAGTGCTGGGGATCGACCGCGACCCATCCGCCATTGCCCGGGCGCGCGAGCGGCTGGGGGACTCCGGCCTCACGTACCTCTGCGCCGCCTATGCCTCCGATGAGGCGCTGGCCGCCATTCAGTGCTTCGCCCCGGACTTCATACTGCTCGACCTCGGCGTATCCTCCCGCCAGCTCGACGACGATGCCCGGGGCTTCAGCTTCCGGCCCGGTGCGCCGCTGGACATGCGAATGGGTGACACCGGCCCCACCGCGGCCGACCTGCTGGCCGACGCCGCCGAGGCGGAGCTGGAGCGCTGGTTCCGGGAGTATGGCGACGAGCGGCGGGCGCGCGGGCTCGCGCGTGAGATCGTCCGGCGGCGGGCACGGGCGCCGATGGCCGTCAGTGACGATCTCGTCAACGCGATCCGTGCCGTGCTCGGGCCCCGTTCCGGCCCCGCGGAATTTGCCCGGCTCTTCCAGGCGGTCCGGATCGCGACCAACGACGAGCTTGCCGGCCTCGAGCTGGCGCTGCCGGCATTGCGCGACGCGCTGGCCCCTGGCGGCGCGCTGGCAGTCATCAGCTATCATTCAGGTGAGGACCGGCTGGTCAAGCGCGCGTTCCGGGAGTGGGAACGTGGCTGTGTCTGTCCTCCCCGCCAGCCGGTCTGCACCTGCGGACGGGAGCCGGCGGGTCACACCGAACCACACAAGCCCATCGTGTCTGATGACGTCGAAATCGCCGACAACCCGCGAGCGCGCAGCGCGCGACTTCGCGTCTTTCGCGTGAACGATGACGCTTAAGGGGCGCCACTGGCTCATCCTCTGGCTGGTCGCCTTCCTGGCGGTGGCCACGGTGGTGATCTCGCGCCAGACACAGGCGCATCTCCTTGCGGGTCAGCTGCAGGAGGCGCGCGAACAGCGGCGCGTGCTCGAGGCGGAGATGGCCGAGCTTACGCGGGCAGTGCGGGAAGCATCGAGCAGGGAAGTGATCAGCCAGAAGGCAGCGGCAATGGGCATGCGGGTAGCCAAGGGCTCTGAGGTGACGATCATCCCGGCACCGGCCGTGCCTGAGGCGCGCTGACGTGGCCAAGGCTGAAGCTCGACTCGGTTTCATCCGCTTCTGCCTGACGCTGGGCATCGTTGCGGTGCTCGGGCGGGCGGCGCAGCTGCAGCTGGTGAAAGGGTCGGACTATGCGGCACGCGCCGAGCGAGTGCGCACGGTGACCGAAGTGCTGCCGGCCCGGCGTGGTACCATTTACGATCGCGGCATGTTCCCGCTGGCCGAGACGCAGGAGGCGTATCACGTCTCCCTGGCGCCGGAACAGGTGACTGACAAGGCGGCGCTGGCGCGAAAGGTGGGGCGTGCGCTGGGTGAAGACAGCCGGGAGATCGCGGCCCGTCTCGCCTCAGGCGCGAAGTCGGTCTATTTCTTCGGTCCCTACACTGCACTCGACGTCCAATCCATTCGCGCGCTCGATGGAGTGCATCTCGAGCCGTTCCTCCGTCGGATTCACCCGATGGGCGACCTGGCCAACCGCACGGTGGGAATCCTGGAGCCGGACACGGCGGTAGGCGCCTCCGGCCTGGAGAGTGCGCTCGACTCGCTGCTCAGCGGCGTGCCGGGGGAGACCGTGCAGCTGCGCGATCACCTGGGACGTCGATTCGACTCGCCCGCGCGGCTGGTGCGCGAGCCGGTAGCGGGCAACAGCGTGGTGCTCACCATCGACGCGCGGCTGCAGGAGATCGCCGAGCGCGCGCTGGACGCCGCGCTCGACAGCTCCGATGCCCGGAGCGGCGACGCCGTCTTTCTTGATCCCTCCACCGGCGAATTGCTCGCCGTGGCCTCGCGTGTCGAGGGCGAGCGCTCCAGCGCCTCGGCGTTCACGACGCCCTATGAGCCGGGCTCGACTGCCAAGCTGTTCACGGCCGCCTCACTGCTCCTGCACCACGCGGTCGACAGCACCGACACGGTGGACGGCGAGAATGGCCTGTGGCTCGTCCCCGCCAAGTACGGGCGACCGTATGCCATTCACGACGACCACAAGGTGGACGGCCCACTGACGCTGGCGGAGGCAATCGAAGTCTCCAGCAACATCGGGATGGCCAAGTTTGCCCGGCGACTGGCCCCGTCCCAACTCTACCAGACGCTCCGCGACTTTGGATTCGGCTCCCGGACCGGAGTCGAATTTCCTTCCGAATCTCCGGGTAAGCTGCCCAGGCCAAACGACTGGACCAGGGACTACACACTGGAAAGCGTCTCGCGTGGCTACGGGCTTTCGGTAACCGCAGTGCAGCTGGCAGCCGCGTACGCCGTGATTGCCAACGGCGGGGTTCTCTACACACCGGCGCTGGTCAAGGAAGTCTTGGGTCCGGATGGAACGGTGCTCTATCAGCACGAGCCCGAGCCGGTACGCCGAGTGTTGCCCGAAGCCGTTGCCGCCACCCTTCGCGGCTATCTCAAGCGCGCCGTGAGCACCGGCGGCACCGGTGAGCGGGCACAGATCCAGAACTATGAGCTGGTCGGCAAGACGGGGACGGCAAAGGTGGCCGCCGGTGGAGGCTACGGGGTGGGACAATATGTGGCGTCGTTCGCTTCGATCTGGCCCGCTGACAATCCGCAGATCGTGGCTGTCATCAAGATCGATCGGCCGCACGGAGTCTATTATGCCTCGCAGACCGCCGCGCCGCTCACCAGCGAGATGCTGCAGCAGGCGCTGGCGTCACGCAACCAGGCGCTGAAGCTGGACGAACTGGTGGCGGCGCCAAAGGCGGCGACAGCGCCCTCGCAGTCCACCGAGCCGACTCCGGTGCAGGAGCTGGCGGAGCCGCCGGTCGTTCGGGTGGCGTGGCCGGTCCGGGCTGCGCAAGACAGCGTCCCGTCCAACGCGCCGGTCCCCGACGTGAGTGGTCGCGACACCCGCAGCGCGGCAGCCGCGCTCTTTGGCGCCGGCTTCCGGGTGAAGCTGGACGGCGGACCTGGGACGGTGCGGAGCATGGATCCGGCGGCGGGCACGTCCGTGCGCGCCGGCAGCACCATCACTCTCCACACATCATCGAAAGCCACCGCGGCCGCGCAATGACTGATACACCGCTCCTTCTCGACGTGCTGGCCCGCCATCAGCTGCTGGTGGCGCGCCCATCCAACCTCCCCGCGATCACCGGCATCACCGCGGATTCGCGTTCGGTGGCGCCGGGCAATGCCTATGTCGCCATCCGGGGCAGCCAGGCGGACGGTCACCGGTTCATCGGCGACGCGGTGTCGCGAGGGGCATCGCTGGTGGTGGTGGAGGAACCGGCCGATGCTGGCGTGCCGGAGGTGGTGGTGACCGACGGCCGCGCGGCAGCGGTGGCGCTGGCGCAAGCCTGGTATGATGATCCGGGGCGGTCACTGGTGCTCATTGGCGTAACCGGCACCAATGGCAAGACAACCACGGTGAGCCTGGTGCGCCACCTCATGAACTCACAGGGCACCGCCGGCAGCATCGGGACGCTCGGCGCCTTTGATGGCAGCGGGGAAGCGGTGCCTTCCACCGCCGGCTCGCTCACCACGCCGGGGCCAATCGACATGCAGGCCACGCTGGCCGCCCTTCGCGATCGCGGATGCAGCACCGTGGCCATGGAGACATCCAGCCATTCACTCCATCAGGGCCGGCTGGACGGGCTCACCTTTCGTGCCGGCATCTTCACCAACCTGACGCGTGACCACCTGGACTACCACGGCACGATGGAGTCCTATCTCGCCTCGAAGCTCCGGCTCGCCACCTTGTTGAGCAACGACGGCGTGGCCATCGTCAATGCCGAAGATCCGGCGTGGAGGTCCATGCGGCGGGACGTCCGGCGTATCACCTTCGGGCGACACGCCGCGGGCGACGTGCATGCGACCGGTATCTCCCTCGACGCTGCCGGATGCCGGTTCCGGCTCCAGAGCGTCTTCGGCAGCGCCGATATCGCGTTGCCGCTCCTGGGCGACTTCAATCTCTCGAACGCCCTCGGCGCGGCGGCGTGCGCCCTGGCGCTCGGGCTTCCGATGGCGGCGGTCGCGGAACGACTCAACTCGGCGCCGCAGGTTCCTGGTCGGATGGAACGGCTGATGGAGACGCCGTATGTGGTGCTGCGGGACTATGCCCACACCCCGGACTCGCTGGAGCGCGCGCTGTCAGCACTGCGGCCGCTCACCAGCGGCCGGCTGATCGTGGTGTTCGGCTGTGGCGGCGACCGTGACAAGGGGAAGCGTCCCATCATGGGTCGCATTGCCGCCGAGCAGTCGGACCTGCCCATTGTGACGAGCGACAACCCCAGGACGGAAGACCCTGAAGCGATCATCGATGATATCGTTGCCGGCATGGGCACGGCGCCCAGGCGCCGGATCGCCGACCGCCGGGCAGCCATTCGCGAGGCACTCGAGGCCGCGCGCCCGGGCGACACGGTGTTGCTGGCGGGCAAGGGCCATGAGACCTACCAGGTTGTAGGCACCGAGAAGCTGCCCTTCGACGAGCGCGAAATCCTGCGCGAGCTGACGGGGGCGTGATGCGCTGGACGGCGGCGGCGGTGAACGCGGCACTCGGTTTGTCCGGCGAGGTGTCCGATGCGGAGTTCGCGTCGGTCTCGACCGATACGCGGACACTTGAGCCTGGCGCACTGTTCGTGGCCCTGGCGGGTGAGCGCCACGACGGACACAAGCACCTCGAAGCGGCCCGCGATGCCGGCGCCCGCGCCGCGATCGTCCGCCGGGGCACGCCGCAGATGGTTGGGCTCCCACTCATCGAAGTGGATGACACGCTGCGCGCCTACGGCGACCTGGCGCACGCGCGCCGGAAAGAGATCAGCGGCCCGGTGGTTGCGATCACCGGCACCAATGGCAAGACCAGCACCAAGGAGATGGTGGCCGCGGTGCTGCGGACCCGCTTCCGGACTCATGCGACCCGGCTCAATTACAACAATCTTGTCGGCGTGCCGCTTACGATCCTTGAAGCGCCGGATGACACCGAGGCGCTTGTCATCGAGGCGGGCGCCAACATGCCGGGCGAGATTGCGCGCTATCGCGAAATCGTCGAACCGACGATCGCCATGATCACCAACGTGGCCGAGGGCCATCTCGAGGGGTTCGGGTCCCTGGAGGGCGTGCTGGCCGAGAAGCTCGCGCTGGTTCGCGACGTGCCGCTGGCTATCGTCGGGACCGAACCGCCGGCGCTGCCCGAGCGGGCACGCCAGCTGGCGCGCCGGGAGGTGACGGCCGGGGCACAGCATGCCGAGCGCAAGGCGCGCGACATCGAGATCGATGCGGAGGGGAAGGCGTCCTTCACCGCAGGCGGCCAGCGGATTCACCTGCCGCTCCCGGGCCGTCATCTCGCCAGCAATGCCATGCTGGCGTGGACAGTAGTCGAGGAACTCGGCCTCGATCCGCAGAGCGCGGCCCTGGCGCTCGACGGTCTGCAGCTGCCGGGCGGGCGTAGCGAAGTCATCCAGCGCAACGGTTTCACCATCCTGAATGACTGCTACAATGCCAACCCGCAATCGTTCGCGTCCGCCATCGCCACCGCCAAGGCGATGCGGCAGGACCGCTGCCTTGTGTTTGTGGCCGGCACCATGCGGGAACTGGGCCCTGCGGCGCAGCGGCTGCATGCCCAGGTGGCAGAGCAGCTGGTGCTGCTCAAGCCGGACCTGCTTGCCGCGGTGGGCGACTTTGTGCCGGCGCTCGAGCCCTACCGGGCCGCGCTGGGCGACCGCCTCATCACGGCATCCGATCCGCTCGCGCTGGCACCACTGCTGGCCGAGCGGCTGAAGGGCGGCGAGCTGCTGGTGCTCAAGGCGTCCCGCGGCGTGGCGCTCGAACGTATACTTCCGCTCCTCATCCCGCGCACCGTTTCCGCCGACGAGGGCTGATGCTCTACTATCTGCTGGCACCGCTCGGCAAGACCCACATCCTGTTCAATCTGTTCAACTATATCAGCTTCCGGGCCGCTGGCGCGGTGGTCACGGCGCTGCTGATTGCGTTCTTCATCGGGCCGGCGGTCATCCGGCGGCTGCGGGAGCGGCGGGTGGGCCAGGTGATCCGGGCCGAGGGCCCGGCCAGCCACCAGAGCAAGCGTGGCACGCCGACGATGGGCGGCCTCATCATCCTCATGGCCACGGTGGTGCCGACGCTGCTCTGGGCCCAGCTCGACAATCGTTTCGTGCTGGTGGCGCTGCTCTCGCTCCTCTGGATGGGCGCGATCGGTTTTCTCGATGACTATCTCAAGATCGTGCAGGGCAAGTCTCGCGGGCTGGTGGCGCGCTGGAAGCTGGTCGGCCAGATCGGCTTCGGGATCCTGCTGGGGTTGCTGCTCCTCCTGCGCCCCGTGGTGTCGCCCGACGTGCTGCCGTCGAGCGCCACTACGCTGCCGTTCTTCAAGTACCTGGTAGTGAACTTTGCGCCGCTGCTCTATGTGCTCTTCGTCACCGTCGTGATCACGGGGAGCAGCAACGCGGTGAACCTCACCGACGGGCTCGATGGCCTCGCCACCGGGCTCGCGGCCATCGCCTCGCTCGGTTTTGCCGTCTTTGCCTATATCCTGGCCCGGACTGACCTCACGAGCTACCTGTTCCTGTATCACTTCAACGGCGCAGGCGAACTCTCGATCTTCTGTGCGGCGCTCATGGGCGCGTGCCTCGGCTTTCTCTGGTTCAACGCCCACCCGGCCCAGGTGTTCATGGGTGACACCGGGAGCCTCGCCATCGGGGGAGCGCTGGGTACGGTTGCCATCCTGCTGAAGGCGGAATTCCTGCTGCTCATCATTGGCGGCGTGTTCGCGGCGGAAGCGGTATCGGTGCTGGCGCAGACGTCGGTTTACAAGTGGTACAAGCGCACCCGGGGCAAGGAGTACGCCGATGCCCACCGGGTTTTCCGCATGGCGCC
>DASSOW010000233.1:0-2683 GCA_035700175.1 Gemmatimonadales bacterium
TGCAGGAAATCTTTGCCTTCGAGCGGACGGGCATTGACGAGAACGACCAGGTGATCGGCCGCTTCAAGGCCACCGGCATCCGGCCCCGGTTCACCGAGCGGCTCAAGTCGTACGGCATCGACCTGTCCCACCTGCTGTTCTCCAACCTGGAGCAGCAGACCAGGGACAAGAAGCATTCAGCCCCGTGGGAGCGGCGGTGAACATCCCGCTGGACACCTGGATCACGGCGGGCCTCGTCTTCGTGGCGGTGGCCTTCGGCGCCATCGCCGTGGCGCTGGTCTTCGAGTTCCTGGGCGAGCGCCGGCGCCAGAAGGACCTGGTGGGCCAGCTCCAGAAGTTCGAGAAGGGGCTCATGCAGGCCGGCACCGAGGGGAGCGGGCTGCTGCGCCGCGCGGTGCGCGAGAGCCAGTTCATGCAGGACCTCACCGCCTCGGTGCCGACACTGGGCGACCTCCAGCTCATGATCCAGCAGGCGGGCTCCAGCATGACGGTGGGCTCGTTCCTGATGCTGATCGTGGGGATGGGCGTGGGCGGCGGCCTCGCGGCGCTGCTGCTGAGCTCGCGGATCCTGGTCGCGATCATCGTCGCATTCATATTTGCCTGGCTGCCCTATCTCTGGATGAAGCGCCGGCGCACCCGCCGGCTCTACGCCTTCGAGTCGGAACTGCCCGAGGCCATCGACCTGCTGGGCCGCGCCATCCGCGCCGGCCACCCGCTCTCCTCCGGCATGAAGATGGTGGCCGACGAGTCGGGCGAGCCGATCGCCGGCGAGTTCCGCCGGACGTTCGAGGAGAACCGCTTCGGCGTGCCGTTCGACGACGCCATCCAGGAGATGTCGGACCGGGTGGACATCGTGGACGTGCGGATCCTGGTGACCGCCATCCTGATCCAGCGCGAGGTGGGCGGCAACCTGGCCGAAGTGCTCGACAACCTCGCCTCGGTCATCCGGGCGCGCTTTACCATCCGCCGCCAGCTCCGGGTGTTCACGGCGCAGGGCCGCATGAGCGGTTACGTGCTGGCGCTGCTGCCGATCGTGGTGGGGACGGTCATCTACCTGCTCAACCCGGAATATGGCTCCCGCATGTTCGTGCACCCGATGGGGCGCGTCATGCTGGGCATTGCGTTCGTCATGCAGATCATCGGATTCCTCTGGATCCGCAAGATCATCAACATCGATATCTAGATGCTGATCATCGCCGCCATCTTCATCGCCATCGCCGTCGGCGCCACGGTACTGTTCTTCGTGGAGCTGGCGCCGTCGCGCTCGTCGGCCGTGACGGCGCGGCTGGAAGAGCTGCGGACGGGCGCCGGTACGCTGCCCGACATCATGCGCCGCCGCCGCCGCCAGGAGCAGGCCGAGCGGCTCGCCGGCATCATCCAGGCGCTGGGCGAGAAGGTGGAAGTGGGCCACCGCGACACCAGCGCACTCCGGCTCCGGCTCATCCAGGCGGGCTATCCCAATCCCAGCGCCGTGCCGCTCTACCTCGGGCTCCGCATCGGGCTCCCGCTCACGCTGGGCGCCGGCATGCTGCTGGTGCTGCCCGCGCTGGGCCAGCGCTGGAGCGTGGCGGTGCTTGCCGCCGTGTGGGCCGGGCTCATGGGCTACGTGTTGCCCACCTTCTTCATCCGCAGCCGCATCAGCCGCCGCCAGCGGGAAATGCAGAAGGCGCTGCCCGACGCCCTCGACCTCTTCGTGGTGTGCGTCGAGGCGGGCCTCGGCCTCAACCAGGCCATCTCCCGCGTGAGCGAGGAGATCGAGCGGGTGAGCCCGGTGCTGGCGGAACAGCTTGCGCTGGTGAACCTCGAGATCCGCGCCGGCACGGCCCGTGACGAGGCATTCCGCAACCTGGGCGACCGCACCGGATTGCAGGACATCAAGTCGCTCATGGCCATGCTGATCCAGACCGATCGCTTCGGCACCTCGATCGCCCAGGCGCTCCGGACCCACTCGGAGGTGATGCGCACCAAGCGCCGCCAGCGCGCCGAGGAAGCCGCGGCCAAGACCACCATCAAGCTGGTCTTCCCGCTGGTGCTGTTCATCTTCCCGGCGCTCTACGTGATCATCCTGGGCCCGGCGGTGATCCAGATCCTGGAGACGTTGTCGAATTTCGGGTGAGGGCAGGGCGAACCAGGCGAGCAGGGCGAGCAGGAGCGTTCACGTTCGTCATTCCCGCTTGCGCGGGAATGACGATCTTCCGCCGAGCCGCCATGACCATCACAAACGTCACCCGTAACACGGTGCTCGGCGTCCGGATAGCAACCGCCCGCCGCTGGTACCAGCGCCTCCGCGGGCTGCTGGGGCGGGATGGACTCGGCAAGGGCGAAGGGCTCCTGCTCGAGCCCTGCCGCGCGGTGCACATGATGGGGATGCGCTTTGCGCTCGACGTGCTCTTTGTGGATCGGGACGGCGCGGTCGTCGCCGTGTATCCCGGCCTCGCCCCGGGCGCGCGCACCCGCTACCACCGCGACGCGCGCGCCGCGCTGGAATTGCCCACGGGAACTCTCGCCGCCACCGGCACGGTGCCCGGCGACCGCCTGACGTACGCGATGGAGGAGCATCCATGACCGCATCCCAGGCGCTCGGCGCCGCCGCCTACCGCGGGCCCGGCGTCCCCGACCGCCCGGCGCCGCCGCACACGGTGGAAGAGACCGGGCTGTCCAGCGAGTTCATTACCGATCTGCT
>DASSOW010000234.1:0-4390 GCA_035700175.1 Gemmatimonadales bacterium
GACTGCCTAGTGGCGGAGACCCAGTTCCTCGATGAGCGCGCGGTACCCGTCCAGGTCCGTGCGCCGGAGGTAGGTCAGGAGCCGGCGGCGGGTGCCTACCATCTTGAGCAGGCCCTGGCGGCTGTGGTGGTCCTTCGGATGGGTGCGGAAGTGCTCGGTGAGCGAGTTGATCCGCTCGGTGAGCAGGGCCACCTGAAGCCGGGTCGAGCCGGTGTCGGTCTCGTGAGCCCGGTGCTTCTCCATAACCGGCTGCTTCTCAAACGTCATGCGTGCGATGTCCTCTTGACCGCAAAGTCCGTAAATTCTGCAAGCATAGAAAGATAACTGGGGATTGCGGCCGGGGGCAAGTGGTCGCGGGTCGCGGGTCGCGGGTCGCGGGTCGCGGGTCGCGGGTCGCGGGCTCCCTTCCGCCCCGCCCCGAACTTGCCCGCCCCGCCCGTCTTGCCCGTCTTGCCCGTCCTGTCTACCCCAGCCACCCCGCAAACAGCCGCCTCAGATCATTCGAGAAGGCAAAGATCATGATCAGCACCAACAGCACCAGGCCCACCATGGACAGGACTTCCCGCAGCTTGAGCGGCAGCGGCCGCCGGAGCACGCCCTCGGCCAGCAGGAAAACCAGCTGACCTCCGTCCAGCAGCGGAATGGGCAGGATGTTCAGTACCGCGAGGTTCGCCGACAGGAATGCCATGAAGCCCAGGAAAGCGACCAGCCCGAGCCTCGCGCTCTGGCCCGCCATCTGCCCGATCCCGATCGGCCCGGCCAGTTCCTTCCCCGCCACTTCGCCGTTCAGGAGCCCCTTGACCGAACGACCGATCGTGACCACGGCCTCCCAGGTCGCGGCGGTGCCCTCGCGCAGCGCGCCCGTGAACCCGAACGACTCATGGCGATACTGGGGAATACTCCCCACGCCCAGCCGGCCCACGACCCTGGTGGCCTTGCCGGAGTCAGGAACCACGGCCGAGTCCGTCACAACGGTCACTTCCTGCTGCACGCTCCCACGTGCGAAGGTGACGGTGACCGGCTGGTTGGGATGCGGCTCCACCAGGGATGTGACATCGTACCACTGCACGACGGGTTGGCCGTTGATGGCCAGGAGCGAGTCGCCCACACGCAGGCCCGCCCGCGATGCCGGACCGCTCGAATCAACAAAGGTCAACACCGCCGGCCACCAGGGTTGTACGGCGAGCGCTGCCTTTGCGCGCTCACCGATTGCCTCGGCCGGAATCGGCAATGTCACCGTCTGGCCGCTTACCATGGCGATCCGCAGTGTGTCACCTGCGGAACCCTGCAGCGCATTGCGGACGTCATTCCAGGAACGGACACTGTCCCCGTTGACGGTCGCGATGCGATCGCCCGCGGACAGCGTCCGGAGCCCCTCGCCGTTCACGGGAAGGAGGGTGGTGTCGACCTCTCCCAGCCTCGTCTCCACCGTGATATCCCGTCCAGATGCCATTGCGAGGCCGCTGTAGACCAGCCATGCAAAGAGGATGTTCATCGTAACACCTGCCAGGATCACGATGATCCGCTTCCAGACCGGCTTGGCCTCGAACATCCGATCGGGTGGGACCGGTGTGTGCGCCTGGCCCCCTTCGAGCCTGGCCAGCGCCTCTTCCTCGGCGCTCGCCATCTTCACATAGCCGCCCAGCGGCAGCCAGGAAATGGCGTACTCGGTCTCTCCCCGCCTGAAGCTCAGCGCCTTGATCGGCGAGCCCATGCCGAGCGAGAACCGGTGCACATAGATCCCGGCCCACTTGGCAGCCACGAAATGCCCCAGTTCGTGGATGAAGATGAGGACCCCGAGCACGACGATGAGGGCAAGCAACGACATCATGCGGACATCCGTTGGATCAGGTCATGCGCCAACTGGCGCGCCGCGCGGTCGGCCGTGAGCACGTCGTCGAGGCTGGTCATCCTGGCGTGGCTGGCGGCATCGAGGGTGCCGCCGATGACGCGGGCAATGTCACCGAAGCGTACCTGGCCATCGAGGAAGGCGGCGACCGCGATTTCGTTGGCTGCATTGAACACCGCCGGCGCGGTGCCGCCTGCCCGTCCCGCCTCAACCCCGGCATGGAAGGCACCGAACACCTCGTGCCTCACCGGCTCGAAGGTGAGCGGGCTCGCCCGCAGTGGATCGAACCTCGGCACACCCATGTCGGGCACGCGATCCGGCCACGTGAGGGCGTAGAGGATCGGCAGTTCCATGGTGGGAAAGCCGATCTGCGCCATCACGCTCCCGTCACAGAACTCCACTAGCGCGTGGACGATGCTCTGCGGATGCACCACGGCGTCCAGCGCATCGTAGGAGAGGCCGAACAGGAAATGTGCCTCGATGATCTCGAGCGCCTTGTTGGCGAGGGTAGCGCTGTCCACCGTGATTTTCCGGCCCATGTTCCACGTGGGATGCGCCAGCGCCTGCTCGACCGTGGCCGCGGCCACGGCTGCTGCATCCCACTCACGGAATGGCCCGCCCGATGCCGTCAGCGTCAGCCGACAGGCGGCACTGCGCTGCCCCGCCAGGCACTGCAGCACGGCGCTGTGCTCGCTGTCCACCGGCACCAGCTCACCGCCGCCCTCGCGCGCGGCCGCGAGCACCAGCGGGCCGGCCATCACCAGCGACTCCTTGTTGGCCAGCGCGACGCGCTTCCCCGCCTTGAGCGCCGCGATCGTCGCCGCGAGGCCGGCCGCGCCGACCACAGCGTTGACCACGATGTCAGCGTCACCCTGCGTGGCGGCATCCACGAGGACGTCCGGACCCGTGGGGAACCTGGGAACGTGCCCGTTCCCGTTCACCAGGCCGGCGTATCCTGGCTTCCACTCGTCCACCTGGGCGGCGAGCAGCTCGCTGTTGGCTCCGCCGGTGAGGGCCACCAGCTGGAACTCATCGGGATGCCGGCGCAGCACCTCGAGCGTACTCCGGCCAATCGATCCGGTCGATCCAAGAATTGCGACCCCGCGCCGGCCCCGCATCAGCTGACTCCCAGGACGCGATAGAGAAACGCGCACACGGGCAGCGCAAAGTAGAGCGAGTCGAACCGGTCGAGGATGCCGCCGTGCCCGGGGATGAGCGTTCCCGAGTCCTTGACCCCGGCGCCGCGCTTGAAGAGCGATTCCAGCAGGTCGCCGAACTGGCCCACGATCGACAGGACAAACGCGATCAGCAGCACGTGCATCGGGTTGGCGTGTATGCCGGCTGCCGGAAACACGCCCCAGCCGAACACCGCTCCCACGATGACGGCGCCCACGATGCCGGCGAGGCCACCCGAGCGCGTCTTGCCCGGGCTCACCACTGGCGCCAGCTTCGGCCCGCCGATCAGCATCCCGCCGAACATGGCGAAGCTGTCGCAGATCCAGATTACGATGAGCGGAAAGAACACGAGCCACGTGCCGGGCCAGGAATACATCGGACGGTCACCGTGCCGCAGCACCAGGATGAAGGCGGGCAGCGCGGCGGCATAGAGCACGGCGAGCACCGTGGTGGCCGCGGCCTCGAGCGGATGCCCGTCGGGCGGCCGCGTCGCCAGCACCCAGAGGAGCACGAGCATGAGCCAGAGGGCGCCGGCGTACGGCCACCAGAGCGCCCAGAAGCTGGCGGCGGCCGGCTCGACGAGCGTGGAGTACACCAGCGGCCCGATGGCCGCGGCCGAGAGAAACCCGGGCAGCGCCATCGGCGCCACATCGCGGGCCGGCACGAAGCCGAACAGCTCCTTCACGCCGAGGACGCCGATCACCGCCACCAGCGTGGCAAGGATCCAGCCGCCCAGATAGACCAGTCCGAGGGCAGCGGGAATCGCCACCGCGGCGAATCCGATTCGCCGCCCGAGGTTCGCTGCCATCAGAGAGGAACGCGGCCGAAGCGGCGGTCGCGACGCTGAAAATCAAGAATGGCTTCGAAGAGATTTTCGCGCGTGAAATCGGGCCAGAGCACCGGGGTCACGTAGAACTCGGCGTAGGCCAGCTGCCAGAGGAGGAAATTGGAAATCCGCATCTCGCCTGACGTGCGGATGAGGAGATCGGGGTCGGGAAACGCGGCCGTGTACAGGCGCTGGCCGAGCGCGTCTTCATCGATCTCATCGGGCCGCATGCGGCCCTGTGCCACCCGCTCGGCGAGCAGGCGTGCGGCGCGGGTGATCTCCGCCCGCGAGCTGTAGGAGATGCAGAGGTTGAGGGCCAGCGCCTGGCCACCATCGGTGTGGCGCATCACTCGCTCGACGGCCTGGCGCCCTGAGTCGGAGAGCCGCTCGAGGTCGCCCAGCACCTGGACCCGGACGCCCTTTTCCCGCAGCTCCTCCGACTCCCGCGCGATGTACTCCTCGAGCAGGCCCATGAGCGCGTCGATCTCGCTCTGGGGCCGCTGCCAGTTCTCGGTGCTGAAGGCAAAGAGGGTGAGCAC
>DASSOW010000235.1:0-4862 GCA_035700175.1 Gemmatimonadales bacterium
AAGCGGGTCCGGCTGGAGGAGACTGTCGGCATTCACCAGCGTCCCGGTGCCCCAGACGACGAAGTTGGCGGGCACCTTCACGGTGACGTCGTAGCTGTTGAAGTCGCTGTAGAACTCCTTGCTGGTGTGGTCCATCTGGTCCCAGCCGTTGTAGTCGTCGTACACGGCCACGCGGGGATAGAAGTAGGCCAGGTAGAAGGTGGTGGAATCAATCACCCCTTCGCGCCCGGGCCGCTGCACCAGGTCGTAGTACCAGTCAAAGGAGAGCTTCACCGAATCCTTCGGTGCCAGTCCCTCGGGCAGCCGCACCGGCTGCCAGGTGAAGAATCTCGGCGAATCGTTCCAATGCTGCCGGGTGCCGTTCACCGCGAACGAGCGAATGTGGACGCCCGAGGTCATCGATTCCTCGGTGGCCCCGCCCGATCGTGGTGCGCCCGGCTTGTGGAAGTTGCCGAACAGCCGGATGGTGAGGGTCTTGAGCGTATCCGGGCTGTTATTGACGTAGGTGATCTGCTCGGTGCCCGTGATCAGCCGGTTGGGTGGCATCGCCGAGATGGTGATGGCGTACCTGCCGTGGTTCTGCCAGTAGTTCTTTCCCGGCTTCCCATCCGTCGATCGCGTCCCTTCCGCATAGGTTCGCTTGATGGGTCTCGGCGTGTAGAGCGACTGGGCGGAGGCAGCGGGAACGGCGATGACGAGCAGGAGCGAGGTAAGTGCGAGACGGCGCATGGCGGTGGGCCCGTGGAGTGAGTGGGGGAGGTTGGAAGATAATGCGGGGAGACGAGGGACGAGGGTCGAGGTGTTGTCATTGCGAGGAGGGCCCGCAGGGCCCGACGAAGCAACCTTGCAGCCCTATCGCGATCTCCCCGGCAGCGTCGAGTGCCGTACACAGGTGTCACGAACGATCTCCGACGTCGCCTCGCCGAGCATCGGAGCGGCCGGGGTGGCACATTCTCGCGTCGCTACGCATTGGATACGCTGGTCTGGTACGAATGGCACCTGGACATCACCGCGGCCATCACCCGCGAGAAGCAGCTCAAAGCGGGTGCTCGTGCCCGGAAGATCCGGTTGATCGAGGCCATGAATCCCGAATGGCGCGATCTGAGCGGCGAGCTGTGAACAGGCGAGATCGGCCGGTGATCTCGGTCAGGCTGCAAGGTTGCTTCGCACCCTTCGGGTGCTCGCAATGACAACGTCAGGCTGGAAGGCTGCTGGTCGCTTAGCGCATAGCGCACAGCGCATAGCGCTTAACGCCCGACGCCCGACGCCCGACGCCCGACGCTCGATGCCAGCAGCCAGCAGCCAGCAGCCAGCGACCCTCAAGTAGCGCCCCCCGTCCCCTACCCCTAGATTCCTGCCATCCCAAGCCAGTTGGCGGTAGCATGGGTGACCTTCGCTCGCGCGTCCAGGAGTCTCTCTCCGGGCAGTACACCATCGAGCGCGAGCTTGGTGGTGGCGGCATGTCGCGGGTGTTCGTGGCCGACGAGAAGCAGCTCGGCCGCAAGGTGGTGGTGAAGGTCCTGTCGCCCGAGCTGGCCGCCTCGATGTCCACCTCCCGATTCGAGCGGGAGATCCGCACCGCCGCCTCGCTGCAGCAGGCCAACATCGTCCCGGTGTTCGCTGCCGGCAGTCTCGACGACCTTCCTTATTACACCATGCCGTTCGTCGAGGGCGAGAGTCTCCGCACTCGCCTCGCGCGCGGGCCACTTCCCATTTCCGAAGTCGTGAGCATCCTGCGCGACGTCTCGCGCGCGCTCGCCTATGCGCATGCGCGCGGTGTGGTGCACCGCGACATCAAGCCCGACAACGTGCTGCTCTCCGGGCATACCGCTGTCGTCACCGACTTCGGGATTGCCAAGGCCATCGCGGCCGCCGCCGAGGGACCGGCCGGCGCCACGCTCACCCAGCTGGGGACGGCGGTCGGCACGCCGATGTACATGGCGCCGGAGCAGGCGGCGGGCGACCCGGCCACCGATCACCGTGCCGACATCTACGCCTTCGGCAGCATGGCGTATGAGCTGCTCGCGGGGCAGCCGCCCTTCCCGGGCCTCGCGCCCCACAAGCTGCTCGCCGCGCACATGACCGAGACGCCGAGGCCGGTGAGCGAGCTTCGGCTCGATTGCCCACCCTCGCTGGCCGCGCTAGTGGCGCAATGCATGGCCAAGGAGCCCGGAGCGCGTCCCGAGAGCGCCGATGAGTTGCTGCGCCGGCTCGATACCGTGGCGTCGCCCTCGTCGCCCCATGCGGCGCTGCCGGCCCACCTGATTGGCGCCCGCCCCATGTTCTGGCGCGCGCTCGCCATCTATGCGGTCGCGTTCCTCGCCGTCGCGATCGTCGCGCGTGCTGCGATCATTGCCATCGGCCTGCCCGACTGGGTCTTTCCCGGTGCGCTCGCCGTGATGGGACTCGGGCTGCCGGTGGTGCTCTTCACCGGCTACACCCAGTTCGTCGCCCGCCGCATGGCGATGGCAACCCCGACCTTCACCCCGGGTGGCACGCCGTCGCTCGTCTCGGCGCAGGGCACGATGGCGACGCTCGCGGTCAAGGCGAGCCCGCACGTGTCCTGGAACCGCGCCATGCGCGGCGGCATCATCGCCATCAGCGCGTTTGTGCTGCTGGTGGCGGGTTACATGCTCCTGCGCGCGCTCGGCATCGGTCCCGCCGGCTCGCTGTTCGCGTCGGGCCGCCTCTCCGCCAGCGACAAGCTGGTGGTGGCGGCGTTCGACGCGCCGGATTCGGATTCGTCGCTGGGCTCGACCATCGCGGAGGCGGTGCGCACCAATCTCTCCCAGAGCCAGGCGGTGCACGTCCTGCCAGCCAGTGCGGTGGTGGGCGCGCTCCAGGAGATGCAGCGGCCGGACACGGCCCACGTTGATTTCACGACCGCGCGCGAGATCGCACAGCGTACCGGGGCCAAGGCAGTCGTGGCGGGGAGTGTCGTCCCCGCCGGCACGGGCTATGTCCTCACCGTGCGCCTGGTGGCAGCGGAGAGCGGGGACGAACTGGCCTCGTTCAGGGAATCTGCGAAGGACGCGGGTGAGCTGATCCCGGCCGTGGATCATCTCACCAAGGCACTGCGCGGGAAGATGGGCGAATCGTTGAAAGCGGTGCGGGCGGCGCCGACGCTCGACCGGGCGACCACCGGCTCACTCGACGCACTCCGCTACTACGCCGCCGGGCTCCGCGCCAACGACGTCGTGGGCGATTACGAGGGTGCGATCCGGGACTTTCACGAGGCCATCCGACTGGACAGCACCTTCGCCATGGCGCACGTCCAGCTGGCCTATTCGCTCATGACGCTCGGTGGCCCGGCCCGTTTTGCGGAGGCCCGGTCGGCACTGAGCACAGCCTTCCGCCTGCGCGACCGGCTGCCGGAGCGGGAGCGGTACAACGTGGAAGGGGCCTACTACACGAGTGTCGTGCCCGACCGGCGGCAGGCGATTCCCGCGTTCCGCCGCGCAATCGAGCTGGATTCCAGCAACAGTGACGCCGCCAATTCACTCGCCATCCTGCTGGCCAACGTCCGCGACTACGCCGGCGCGGAGAAGATGTTCCGGCTCTCGCTCGCCAACGCTCCCGGCAACGGCACGATCCTCATGAACCTGGGGAACCTGTACTCGACCACCGGTCAGCATGCGGGCTTCGATTCAGTGATGGCGGAGCTGTCGGCTACCGGAGTGCCATTCCCTACCATGGGACCTCGTACGCTGGAACTGTGGGGCCGGCGGGATTACGACGGCGCCGAGCGGATCTGGCGTGAGCAGGCGGACACCGCGCCGCCGCGTCGCGCAACCAACGCACAGGGCGGGCTGGTGGGCGTTGACCTGCTGCGAGGCCGGCTGCGTGATGCCGAGCGGCTGTTTGCCCAGATGACTGCGACCAGGGCACGAGTGCTGGGTGACACGATCGATCCGGTGTTCGCCGCCTGGGGCCAGTCGGCCATCGACGGTGAGATTCGCGGCAACGTGCCGCGCGGCGTGGCGACGCTCGATGCTGCGGCACGGGTGGCGGCAGGCCGGGATGTTCCCATTGCGACGGACCAGAGTCTCTGGCTGGCCTATGGCTACGCCCGCCTGGGTGAGCCGGCCAAGGCGCGCGAAGTGCTGAGGCGATACGAGGCGCGGCTCGACCCGGAGACTCGCCAGCTGCAGACCGTCCTCCTGCGGCGGACACGCGGGGTCATTGCGCTGGCGGAAGGCAGGACCGACAGTGCCCTGGCGGCATTCCGCGAGAGTGACAACGAAGCCGACGGTCTCCCGACGCAGAGCTGCACCGTCTGCGTGCCACTGTTTCTCGGCTTCACGTTCGATGCCGCCCGGCAGCCCGATTCGGCGCGCAAGTACCTGACCCAATACGTGGAGATGCCCGGCACCGGCCGCACGTTCGTTGACCGCTACTACCTGGCACCGTCACTCTATCGCCTGGGCGAGCTCAATGAAGCGTCGGGCGATGCCCCTCGTGCCATCGAGTACTACGGGCGCTTCGTGGAGCTCTGGCAGCACGCCGACCCGGAGCTCCAGCCGCGCGTGGCTGAGGCGCGGAGCAGGATGGAGAAGCTGACACGGGCGAAAGGGTGAAGACAGGACGGGCAGGGCGGGCAGGGCTGGGACGAGAGTCGAGGGTCGAGGGTCTGTCACCCTGAGCGAAGCGAAGGGGCGAAGTTCGCCCTGAGATCGGCGGCTTCGGCTGCGTTGCAGCCTCAGCGAGACAGACCTCGACTCCCGACCCTCGGCCTTCAGTTTCTCCCGAACGTCCAGTTCGTGAACAGCCCCGCCCAGATCATCATTGCCGCCACCAGCAAGTAGAACGCCGTTGTAGCCGTATCGCCAATCGAGTCGCGCAGCCAGCGCGCCCGGTAGTAG
>DASSOW010000236.1:0-3413 GCA_035700175.1 Gemmatimonadales bacterium
CAAGATCGAGCAGTCGCTGCTGGACCGGGACACCGTCATCCGGGGCGAAGGCGTGCTCGAAATCCTGCCGGAAGGCTACGGTTTCCTCCGGAGCCAGGACTGTAATTACCTCTACGGGCCCGATGACATTTATGTGAGCCCGAGCCAGATCAAGCGGTTCGACCTGCGCACCGGCGATACGGTCATGGGCCAGGTGCGGCCGCCCAAGGAAGGCGAGCGCTACCTCGCCCTGCTCAAGGTCGAGAAGGTCAACTTCGAGGAGCCGGAGAAGACCAAGCACCGGATCGCCTTCGACAACCTCAAGCCCCGCTATCCCGACCGCCGCATCCGGCTGGAGCGCGCCACCGGCGATCTCTCCATGCGGGTCGTGGACCTCCTCTCTCCCATCGGCATGGGCCAGCGCGGCCTCATCGTCGCGCCGCCCAAGGCCGGCAAGACCATCCTCCTGCAGAAGCTCGCCAATGCCATTTCGGAAAATCATCCCGAGATCGCGCTCATCGTCCTGCTGATCGACGAGCGGCCGGAAGAAGTGACCGACATGGAGGAGAACGTGAAGGCGGAGGTCATCTCCTCCACCTTCGACGAGCCGCCGGATCGTCACGTGCAGGTGGCCGACATGGTCATCGAGAAGGCCAAGCGCCTGGTGGAGCATGGCCGGGACGTGGTCATCCTGCTCGACTCGATCACCCGCCTGGCGCGCGCCCACAACGTGGTGGTGCCGCACTCGGGCAAGATCCTGTCGGGCGGTGTGGACGCCAACGCGCTGCAGAAGCCCAAGCGCTTCTTTGGCGCCGCGCGCAACATCGACAAGGGCGGATCGCTGACCATCCTGGCGACGGCGCTGGTGGACACCGGCAGCCGCATGGACGAGGTGATCTTCGAGGAGTTCAAGGGCACCGGCAACATGGAACTGGTGCTCGACCGCCGTCTCGCCGACCGGCGCATCTGGCCGGCCATGGACATCCAGAAGAGCGGCACCCGCAAGGAAGAGCTGCTCATGGACAAGGACGAGCTCAACCGGGTCTACCTCCTGCGCAACTTCCTCGCGGACATGCCGCCGGTGGAAGCGATCGAGTTCCTGCTCGAGCGAATGAAGCGCACCAAGAACAACAAGGAATTCTTCGCCACGATGCAACAGTAGGGGCGGCCCGCGGGCCGTCCGTACGTTGCATCGTTGACATGCACCGGCCCATGATTCCCCGCACCGGCCGCCTCCTCGCCCTCGACTGGGGCGAGGTTCGCATCGGGGTGGCCGTGAGCGACGAAACCCAGCTGATCGCGAGCCCCCGAGCCACTCTCACCCGCCGAGCCGGCAAGCGATTCCCCATGCCATCCTTCCTGGCCTTGATCGAACAAGAACAGCCTGTTGGCCTCGTGGTGGGCCTGCCCCTCACCGCCGAGGGCGCCGAAGGTCCGGCGGCGGCGAGTGCCCGCGAGATGGGAACCCTTGCCGCCGGGCGGAGCGGCCTGCCACTCGAATTCGTGGACGAGCGTTTCACCACCGCGCGGGTCCTCGGCACCATCCGGGAGATGGGCGGCTCCACCCGCGGCCGGAAGGCAGAAGTGGATGCCCACGCCGCGGCGGTGCTGCTGCAGGGATATCTGGACATGCGGCGGAATGGATGACGGATGGACGGATGGACAGATGGACAGTAGTCGACGGTCCACCGTCAACGGTCGACGCGCGTCCGGCGTCTCGTGTCCCGCGTCTCGCGTCCGTCCTGTCCGTCCTGTCCGTCCTGTCCGTCCTGTCCGCCTGTACCTCCCCCGGCCCCGCCGGCAAGGCCGAGCACTTCACGGTGCCCGACAATGCCTCCTTCGGCCAGGTGCTCGACACCCTCGATGCCCACGGCCTGATCGGCAATCGCTTTGTCTTCAAGCTGCGGGCTCGCCTGAGCGGCGCGGACCGGCACGTGCATGCGGGACCCTACACCGCAAGCCGGGGCACTTCGACGGGCGCGCTGCTCAGCATGCTCGCGGAGGGGCGCACCTCGTCAGTGCGCTTGACCATTCCCGAGGGGCTCACCATCGCCGACGTCGCCGATCTCGCCAATCGCGACCTCGACCTGCCGGTTGACTCCTTCGTGGCGGCGGCGCACGACTCGGTTCTCGCCGACTCATTCGGCATCCAGGCGCCGAGCCTGGAAGGGTTCCTGCATCCCGACACTTATCTGCTCTCCATGAACACCGGCGCGCGCGATCTCGTCGGCCTGCTGGTCCGGCAGTTCGAGGAGAGCTGGAAGCCGGCGTGGACGGCTCGGCTCGACACGCTCAAGATGACCCGGCTCGAGCTGGTGACCCTGGCGTCGATTGTGGAAGGCGAAGCGCGGGTCGACAGCGAGCGCGAGACGATCGCCGGCGTGTACCGCAACCGGCTTCGGATCGGCATGGCACTGCAGGCGGATCCCACGGTGCAGTATGCCATCCAGCTGGCGACCGGCGAGCGGAAAAAACGCTTGTTCACGAAGGACTATCGCACGCCCTCACCGTACAACACCTATCTGCATCCCGGACTGCCGCCGGGTCCCGTCAATTCACCCAGCCTGCGCAGCATCGAGGCCTCGCTCTATCCGGCCGACGTGCCGTATCTCTATTTCGTGGCGCGACCGGACGGCCATCACATCTTCTCGCGCACGTACCAGGAGCATCTGCGTGCGATTCGTACCGCCCGCAGCAGCACGCCGACCAACTGAGTATCACGAAAGCACGAAAGCCACGAAAGCACGAAAGGTGTCTTGAGTCGTGCGTCATGGGTCATGAGATTCGCATTCCACGACTCTTGACCCGCGACCCGTGACTCTTTTCGTGTTTTCGTGTGAAATGCCGTTTTTCGTGCTTTCGTGTGTTTCGTGCTTTCGTGAATTCGTGTTTTCGTGGCTTTCGTGATTCCTAAGCCAGCTTCCGAGCGAATGCCCGCGCCGCCGCTGTGATGTCCGGTGCCGAGAGAATGCCAGACACGACTGCCACACCGGCGCCGCCTGCCTCAAGCACCGCCTGTACATCGCTCGGCTGGATGCCGCCAATGGCGATACACGGCCTTCCCCCTGCTTGCCGCACAATCTCCTGAAATCCTTCCGCACCAATCGCGATGCCCGCATCCCGCTTGGTGTTGGTGACCCGCCACGGGCCGACGCCCCAGTAGTCCGCGCCCGCGCCCCTCTCGACTTCATCCAGAGTCCCCACCGAGGCCCCGATGAGGGGCGCATCCGGCCAGGCTGCACGGGCCCGCACCGGCGACAGGTCGTCGGGCCCGAGGTGCACGCCGGCGGCGCGCGCCGCACGGGCGACATCGGGACGGTCATTAATGAGGACGGGCACCGGGAGGTGATAGACCATGGAGCGCGCGATCACGAGCAGCTGCCGAGGGCAGACCGTCTTGAGCCGGAGCTGCACTGAGGTGACGCCCCCTTCGA
>DASSOW010000237.1:0-4314 GCA_035700175.1 Gemmatimonadales bacterium
GCGCCTCGCGGCGTGGACGCGCGTCATCAGGAAACTGGGTCTGCGCGATGTGGACGATATCGAAAGGGCGTTGTGGCATCGGTACCGGTTGAGACCGTGACAAAGGAAGCAGATCGGCGCGCGCTGGCAAGGCCGACGGCCGGATCAGCACCAATTTCGGTGCTGGTGGTCACGAACATGTGGCCCAGGGCTGACCGGCCGTCGTACGGCAGTTTCGTCGCCGCGGAAGCCAAGGCACTCGCGGAAGCCGGCGTCGGCGTGCACGTGCATGTGATTCCTGGTGACACCAGGCCATGGAGCTATGCCACGGATATCGCCTCGATCCGGCGCCAGGCGCAGTCCGGCCAGTTTGACATCGTTCACGCACACTACGGGCTGGCCGGCTGGACGGCATCCTGGCAGCCGCTGCCGCTGGTCGTCTCCTTCTGTGGTACCGACCTGCTTGGTGGACATGCGGAGCGTGGCGCCCGGGCACCGATCGCGCGGCTGGCCACCCGCATGAGCTGGGTGGCGGCGCGCCGGGCTCGTGTCATCATCTGCAAGTCCGAAGCGCTGCGGGCCAGGCTGCCGAGGGCGGAAGATCGCGAACGCGCTGTCGTCCTCGCCAACGGCGTGAACCTGTCCCTGTTTGCGCCGGGAGACCGGGACGCCGCACGGCGGCGGCTGGGCTGGAGCCTGGACGAGCCCATCGTCCTCTTCCCCTACGACCCGGCCCGCCAGGTCAAGCGGTACGCCCTGGCTGCGGCGGCGGTAGAGGAAGGCCGGCGCCGGGTGCCCGATGCCCGCCTGGTCACCGTGGCCAATGTTCCGCAGCAGCAGATGCCGGACTTTTACCGCGCTGCCGACTGCCTGCTTGTGACATCACGCTACGAAGGCTCCCCGAACACGGTAAAGGAAGCGTTGGCCTGCGGCCTGCCTGTGGTCTCCGTTGATGTGGGAGACGCACGCGCGTGGACGACTCGGGTCAAGGGTTGCTCGATCGTTGCGGCCGAACCGGGACCGCTGGGCGCGGCCGTGGCGGAGGTGCTCTCGCGCCGCGGTCGTCTCGACTGCGGGGCTATCCGCCCGTTGCTCGACCAGCGAGCCACGACTGCCCGGCTGGTAGAGTGTTACCGATCGGCGCTGACGCAATGACGCACGCTTCCACGCCTTGCCGCATTGCGCTCTGCTATGGCACGCGTCCGCAGATCATCAAGGCCAGCATGTTGCGGCGCGCCATGGCACGGCTGGGCGCAGTCGTGGCCGTGGACACCGGACAGCACTACGACTTTGCCTTGAATGCGCTGCTCTACACCCAGCTCGGGGTCGAGCCACCGGACCACTACCTGGAAGTGGGCTCGGGGTCGCAGGCCGAGCAGACGGGGACAATCCTGCTGCGAATGGAAGCGTTGCTCGGCGAGGCGCGCCCGGATGCGGTTGTCGTGATCGGTGATACCAATTCAACGCTCGGCAGTGCGCTCGCGGCCGCCAAGCTGCGGCTCCCGGTGGTGCACGTCGAGGCCGGGTTGCGTGCGGCCGACCGCTACATGCCGGAGGAAATCAACCGCCGGGTGACCGATGCGGTTGCCGGCCTGCTCTGCGCTCCTTCCGCCGACGCGGCCGCGCGGCTTTCGCAGGAACGGCCGGATGCCTGCGTGCGGCAGACCGGTGACGTTGCCCGTGATGTCCTGATGGCACAAATGGAGCGTCTGCCTGCGCCGCACACGATCGCCGCTGCCGCGCAAGCGCCATACGTGTACGCGACCCTTCACCGCGCAGAACTCACCGAGCAGCCAGCCGTGCTGATGGCGGTACTCGAGTCGCTGGCGCGACTGCCCGTCCCTACCGTGCTTGCGCTGCATCCCCGGACGCGCGCCGCGATCGATCGGGCCGGGCTGTCCACTCCGGTGTCGGAGACGCTGAGCGTCATCCCGGCGGTTGGCTATCTGGAGTCACTGGCCTTGGCGCGAGGTGCGGCTGCGGTAGTGACGGACAGCGGCGGACTGCAACGGGAAGCGTACTGGCTGGGCGTGCCGTGCATCACGGTGCGGGGCGAGACTGAGTGGGTCGAAACCGTGGCATTAGGTGCCAATCGGCTGCTGGAGCCGCGCTGCGTGCCGGACGGGCTCCAGGTAGCCGTGCTGGGTGCTATCGAGCAGCCTCCGGCAGGGTGGAACCGCGATGCCTATGGCGACGGTCACGCCGCTGACGCGATGGTTGCGGCCCTGGCATCGTGGCTGCGCGAGCTGCGCGGGTAGGCCGGTCATGTGCGGCTTCGCGGGAATCGCGTTCACGCGGGGGGAAGCACCCGGCCCCCAGTTGCTCGACCAGATGCAGGCGGCGGTGCGCCATCGCGGCCCCGACGCCGAGCATCAGTGGTGCACACCCGATGCGGCCATGGTCCACTGCCGGCTCAAGGTCATCGACCTTTCGAGCGAGGCGGACCAGCCGTTCCAGCGCAGTGACCTTGACGCAGTCATCGCCTTCAACGGCGAGATCTACAACTACCGCGCGCTGGGCGACGACCTGGCGTCGCGTGGCCTCGGGCTGCGGACACACTCGGATACCGAAGTCCTGCTGGCAAGTCTGGTCGAGGAGGGCCCTGAGGCGCTGCGGCGCATGCGCGGCATGTTCGCGCTGGCGTTCTGGCGGCCGCAGCGCCAGACCTTGCTGCTTGCGCGTGACCCGCTGGGGAAAAAGCCGCTGTTCTGGGCTCGCCGGCCCGATGGCGCTCTTGTCTTTGGCTCGACGCTGCAGGCTATCGTGGCCGGGCTGGGCTACACTCCCGCGGTCCGGCCAGACGCGGTCGCGCAGTACCTCCACCACCTCGTGGTGCCGCAGCACACGTGCATCTATGAAGGGGTGCAGCGGGTCCCACCTGGCGGGTGGATCCAGTTCGAGGCCGGCGCG
Source organism: Gemmatimonadales bacterium (assembly GCA_035700175.1). Taxonomy (GTDB): domain Bacteria; phylum Gemmatimonadota; class Gemmatimonadetes; order Gemmatimonadales; family GWC2-71-9; genus CAMLHP01. Next base: position 2,890 of record DASSOW010000237.1, read on the forward strand.
GAACCCAAGCAGGGCAGACACTGGGCGGTGCCCGACGCACCCACCTGGCATGGATCGGACCGTGAGCTCGCGCAGGAGCTGGAATCGCACTTGCGGGCTTCGGTGCGCCGCCGGCTCGTGGCTGATGTGCCGGTCGGTGCCTTCCTGAGCGCCGGCAAGGATTCCGGCCTGATCGTGGCGCTGGCGGCGCAGGAGCACGGTGGCCGCCTACGCACCTTCACGGCCGGCACAGCGGGTCATGCCGACGATGAACGTGCGCAAGCGCGCCTCGTGGCGGAACGCTACGGCACTGCGCACACGGAGGTCGAGGTGCCGCCGCTGTCGGCGTCGAATCTCCCGCTGCTGCTCTGGCAGGCGGGCGAACCCTTCGCCGATGCCTCGCTGTTGCCCAGTGCGGCCGTAGCGGCGGCGGCCAGGGCTGACGTCACGGTGGCGCTGACGGGCGACGGTGGAGACGAACTTTTTTTCGGCTATACCACGTTCGGTGGCATGCGCGCCGCGGAGGCCGTCCGCCGGGGCGTTCCCGCCGGTGTGCTGCGGGGGCTGCGACCGCTGGTGGGCGATGGGCAAGGCCGTGGCTGGCGCAACAAGGCCGATGCCGTGCTGGAGTACGCCACTGCCGGGTTCAGCAATCGGATGGGATGGGGACGATCGGCACGCACCGCTCTCCTCGCCGTTCCGGAAACCTCGGCACCGGAGGAGCACTATCGGGTGCGCCTGGCGCGCTGGGCCGGCCTGGGTTCGGCGGATGCGTTGCGGCGGACGTTGATCGAAACCCGGCTGCCGGACGATTACCTCACCAAGGTGGACGTTGCGACCATGGCAGTGGCGCTCGAGGCACGCTGCCCGTTTCTCGATGTTGACCTGGTGGATTTCCTGCTTCGCATTCCCGCATCGGTGGCGTTCCGGCGAGGCCGGCCCAAGGCATTGCTGGCGCCGCTGGTCAGGCAGCTGTTGCCGCCGAGTCTTGCGAGCCGCCGCAAGACGGGCTTTGGGGTCCCGCTCCGGCGCTGGCTGCTGGGTCCGTTGCGGACGGCGTATGACCGGTTTGTGCTACAGGAGGGCCGGGCCATGCACCAGTTTGTGGACCGGGAGGCGGCCGGTCGCGCGTTCCGCGCGCTCGAAGCCGGCAGCGCACGCGCTGACCGGGTATGGGCGCTGTTTGCGTTCGGTGTCTGGGCGGCAGTTGCCATCGACTGCGACCTGGCCCCCGACGAGCCGTTGCCGGACGTGCAGTGACACCAGTCGCCCGTGCCGCGTCGCACCAGCTTCCGTCGAGCGATGCCCGCCGTGAGGCGGCATTCGCCCATTCCCTTACGGTGCCATGATGCCAACTGCGCCGTCAGGGGCATCGTCCGGCCTGCTCCTGCCCCGATCCGACGAGTTGCCCGACCTGACGTCGAGAAGCTGGCGGCTGGCAACCTG
>DASSOW010000238.1:0-4690 GCA_035700175.1 Gemmatimonadales bacterium
GCCGGCAAGCCCATCCAGTTCCCTCACTTCGAGATCCAGCTGAGCAGGCTCGATCACCGCTTCAGTAATCGCACCATTCATCACCGTCCACACCCGTGTCCTGCCTGATGGACTGAGTTCATCCATCCCGGCGTCGGCGTGCACCACCATGGCACGCCGGCTGCCCAGCGCAGCGAGGGCACCGGCGAGGAGCGGTGCCCGATCGCGATCTGCGACGCCCACCACCTGGCGTCCCGCACCAGCGGGGTTAGCCAGCGGGCCCAGGAGGTTCATGATGGTCGGCGTGCCCAGCTCGCGGCGGGCCGGAGTGAGATACCGCATGGCTGGATGAAATGCCGGCGCGAACAGGAAGACGATTCCCGCCTCCTCCAGCACACTGGCTGCGCGCTCGGGCTCCAGATTGATGTTTACGCCGAGCGCTTCCAGAACATCGGCAGAACCGGAACGCGACGTGTAGCTGCGATTGCCGTGCTTGGCGATCGGCACGCCAGCGCCCGCAGCGACGAAGGCGGCGGCCGTCGAGAGGTTGAGGGTGGTGACGCTGCCGCCACCGGTGCCGCACGTATCAACCAGCCGATCGGGTCGGGCGACGATCACCCGCCGCATCTCGCGTCTCAGTGCATCGGCCGCGCCGGCGAGGTCGTCGGCAGTTTCGCCGCGCGCCCGCAGGCCCATGAGGAGCGCGCCCGCCTGCGCCGCCGTACCGCCGCCCGCGAACAGCACGGCGAAGGCCGCGGCGCTCTCGCCGCGCGCGAGCGGCTCCCCATGCGCCAGCTTCCGGAGCGCGTGGCGCAGGTGGTCATCGGCAAGTATGGTCACGTCCGGGCTGTCCGGGGCACGAGAATCGGGCCGGAAGCGTAGTGGAGAAATCGGCGTTTTGTCAATTCTGACAAGCAGTTGCGCCGCTTGTTCAGGCTTCCTGAGACGGCTAGATTCCGGCAGATGAACCGGACCTTCCTCGCACTGCTCCAGTTCGATGGGCGCGGCTTCCAGGGGTGGCAGCGTCAGGCCGCCGGACGCACCGTGCAAGGCGAGATTGAACGTGTCCTCCTCCGGCTCGCCAGCCAACCTGTCACAGCGCACGCCGCGGGCCGCACCGATGCCGGCGTTCATGCCGAAGCGCTCGGTGTCAGCTTCATCCTGCCTGATCGCTGGACCGCCACCGAACTCCGCCGGGCGCTCAATGCACTGCTCCCTCCCGATTGCTGGGTCGGGGCCGTGTACCCCATGACCGACGACTTTCATGCGCGCAAGAGCGCGGTCAGCCGCCGCTACCGCTATGTCATCGGCACCGACGACGCGTCGGCGTCGCCGTTCCGGCATCCGTTTGAATGGGCGCTGGGCCGGCCCCTGCGCGGCGACCTGCTGGCCGCTTGCGCGCGCCAGCTGTCCGGTACGCACGACTTCGAGGCGTTCAGCGTGCGCGGCCAGCCCCACCCGCACCATCGCTGCGACATCCAGCTGGCGGAATGGCGCCAGCGGTCGGCGGATCGCGGCGTCGAGTTTCACGTCCAGGCCAACCGCTTTCTCCATCACATGGTTCGCATGCTGGTCGGCACCATGGTGGATATTGCGCTCGAGCGACGGCCGCTGGATGACTTTGCCCGCCTGCTGGCATCCCATGACAACCAGGACACCAGCGCGCCGGCGCCGCCGCAGGGCCTCTACTTTGCCCGGGTCGACTATCCGGCGTCGGCATTTCTTGAGGAGCAGCAGGCATATGCCGTCGCAGCGTCGTAGGCGCGTCTCCGCCGGGGTTGGCGTCGCGCTGCTGCTGCTGGCGGCATGCAGCGAGCGTCCTGCCTCCGATCCCGGGATCCAGGTCTCGACCTCCGGCGCGCAACAGCACGCCGCGGCGGTGAGCCAGGCCACCAGCGCGGTTGACGGCAGCCGTCGCACGGCGCTGGTCAATGCGGTGCAGATGGTGAGCCCCGCGGTGGTGTCGGTCAGCGTGACGTCGCGGCAGCGGGTCGCGCCTCGCAGCGCCTGGGACATGTTCTTCATCCCGCAGGGCGCCGAGCGTACGGTGCAGAGCTTTGGCACTGGCATCCTGATCCGGCCCGACGGACTCATCCTCACCAATCAGCATGTGGTGGCTGGCGCGCAGTCCATCAATGTGACCTTGAGCGATGGGCGCAGCCTCACGGGCAAGGTGCTGGGCGAGGATCCGCTCACCGACATCGCCGTCATCAAGGTCGAGGGCACCAACCTGCCGGTGGCGCACCTGGGGCGCAGCACCGACCTCATGATCGGCGAATGGGTGGTGGCCCTGGGCAATCCGTACGTGTACATGCTGGGCAATTCGGCGCCGACCGTGACGGTGGGTGTGGTGAGTGCCACTGGGCGCAACATCCTTCCGTCCAGCGACCAGCCGGGCCTCTATCTCGACATGATCCAGACCGATGCCGCCATCAACCCGGGCAACTCGGGCGGCCCGCTGGTGAATGCACTGGGCGAGGTGGTTGGCATCAACTCATCCATCTTTACCAGCTCGGGCGGCTCCATCGGCCTTGGCTTCGCCATCCCCATCGAACGTGCCGTTCGTATTGCGGATGAGATTGTCCGCACGGGCAGTGTGCGGCGGGCGTGGACCGGGCTCGAGGTCGCCGGCCCCCAGCAGGCCGGCGACTGGCGCTCGGCTGGTGGCGTACGTATCGCGTCGGTATCGCCTGGCGGCCCCGCGGCCCGGGCCGGTCTCAAGCCGGGCGACGTGCTGGTCAGCGCCAATGGTACGCCACTGCACAATTATCTCGACTGGGAAGCGGTCAAGCTGGACCTGCACGTGGGTGACGCGCTCGACGTCAATGTGGAGAGCGGCGGACGCGAGTCAGAGCACAAGCTCGTGACTGGAGATCTTCCCACCGCGACGGCGCCCAAGGTCACTGTGCTGCGCGACCTCCAATTGGTGACCGTCACGCCCGCGGTGCAGGCGGAACGTGGCCTCCGCGTGAGCCAGGGCGCGCTGATCTTCCGGATCAGTGATGAAGTGTCGCGCGCGACCGGGCTTCAGGCGGGCGATGTCCTCATTGGCATCAACAGTCTCCGGGTGCGTGACGCCGACCAGGTGGCCGACGCGCTCAAGGCGCTGCCGCCGGGCCAGCCGTTCCGGCTGACCTACGCGCGCGGCAATTACTATGACTCGGTGATCCTCACATTCTGATGACCGACGACCGCTACCAGTCCCCGCTCGGCACCCGCTACTCCTCGCCCGCCATGCAGCGGCTCTGGGGTCCGGCCCACCGGATCGCCCTCTGGCGCCAGCTGTGGCTGATGCTGGCCGAGTCGGAACGCGAGCTGGGGCTTCCGATTCCGGAAGAGGCGGTGGCGGCCATCCGGGCCCATCTCGACGACGCCGATCTCGAAGCCGCAGCGCGGTATGAGCGACGGTTCCGGCATGACGTCATGGCGCATGTGCACCACCTGGGCGACCAGGCGCCGGAGGCGCGCGCGTTCATTCACCTGGGCGCCACCAGCTGCTTCGTCACCGACAACGCCGATTGCATCATCATTCGCGACGCGCTTCGGCTCACGCTGGGGCGGCTGCTCGCTGTAATGGACCAGCTGGGCGCCTTTGCCGCTCGGCACGCGGCCCTGCCCTGCCTGGCCTACACGCATTTCCAGCCAGCCCAGCTTACCACGGTGGGCAAGCGGGCGACTCTCTGGCTCCAGGATATCGCGATGGACGCGGCGGAAGTCGCCCATCGGCTGACCAGCCTGCGCGCTCGCGGCTGCAAGGGCACCACCGGCACGCAGGCAAGCTTCCTCGAGCTCTTTGGCGGCAACCACGCCAAGGTCCGCGAGCTCGACGCGCGGGTGACCCAGCGCATGGGGTTCGAGGCCTCCTTCCCGGTCACCGGCCAGACCTACAGCCGGAAGCAGGATGCGATGGTGCTCGACGTCCTCTCCGGCATTGCACAGTCGGCCGCCAAGCTGGCCAACGACATCCGGCTGCTGCAGCATGAAGGCGAGCTGCTGGAGCCGTTCGAGAGCGACCAGATCGGCTCCAGCGCCATGGCGTACAAGCGAAACCCGATGCGCTCGGAGCGCATCGGCGCGCTGGCCCGCTTTGTCATTTCGCTCCAGGCCAATGGCGCGCACACGGCTGCTGCCCAGTGGCTCGAGCGCACGCTCGACGACAGCGCCAACCGCCGGCTCACCCTGCCCGAGGCATTCCTCTCGGTGGATGCGATCCTCATCCTGGTAACCAACATCGTGGCGGGGCTGGAGGTGCGGGAGCCGGTCATCGCCCGGCACGTCGAGGCCCAGATGCCCTTCATGGCCACCGAGCGCTGGCTGATGCTCGGCGTCGAGCGTGGCGGCGATCGCCAGGCGCTGCACGAAGTGGTCCGGCAGCACTCGCTCGCGGTAGCCGAGTCGGTTGCTGCTGGCGGGGCCAATGATCTCCTCGAGCGGCTGGGCGGCGATCCGGCCTTCGCCGCGGTGCCGGCCGGGCAGCTTCGCGCTGAGCTCGACCCGCGCCGTTACACCGGCCGGTCGGAAGCGCAGGTGCACGAGTTCCTGCGGGAGTTCATCGAACCGCTGCTCGGCCAGCTTCGCCCGCTCGCCACCGCGCCGGATGCCGCCGAGGTGCGGGTATGAGCGTCATGATGCGCAGCATGCTGCCCCTGCCGATGATTCGCCGGGGGAAGGTGCGTGAGGTGTACGCGGCGGGCGACAACGAGGTGCTCCT
>DASSOW010000239.1:0-9863 GCA_035700175.1 Gemmatimonadales bacterium
ATCTCGGACCGACAGGCGCCGGGCCAGGTCTTCATACCGTTCCACTTCCGGGAGGCCGCCGCCAACCTTCTTACCAACCCGGCGCTTGATCCCTACGCCAAGATCGCCGAGTTCAAGGTCAGTGCCGTCAGCGTGATGCCCGCGTGAAGTGGTCCTTGCGGAACATTGCCATCGCTGCGCTCGCTGCGATTGCGGCAGCGTGGGCCGTGGCCTCGCTCTGGTGGCCATTCCAGAGTGACCATGGCGTCTACGCCTGGATGGCGGACGTGGTCCTGCACGGCGGCATGCTCTATCGCGATGCCTGGGACGTGAAGGGCCCGGTCGCGGCACTCCCCGCCCTCATCGCGCAGGTGGCGTTCGGCCGCAACATGTGGGGCATCCGGGTTCTCGACCTCGTGGCGACCGCCGCGGCGGGACTGGCGCTCTACCGGGTAGGCGCGCGCTGGGGCAGCCGCCCCGCCGCCCTCACCGCTGCGCTGATCTGGCTGCTGGCGTACGCCAGTACCCGCTTCAGTTCCACGGCGCAGCCCGACGGCTTCGGTGCCGTGCTGCTGCTGCTCGCCACGGTGCCGCTGCTGCGTCCCGCTTCGCCGAGTACGCGGGCCTTGGCGGTGGCCGGAGTGGTGGTCGGTGTGCTGGTCCTGCTCAAGCCGATCTATCTCGCCTTCCTGGTCATTCCGGTCATCGCCGTCGTGCCCTGGGAGCCTGGCAGCCGCCTGCGTGCAGGCCAGCTTGGGGCCATCGCCGCCGGTCTCGCCCTGCCGATCGTGCTGCTGCTGGGCTGGTTTGCGCTACAGGGGGCGCTCGGCGCCTTCTTCGATGCATACATCGGCTACAACGTGGCCCGGAACGGACCCGGCATCATCAGTGGCTTCCTTCACATGCTGGCGGATGGCACGCTGTCGTACCCCATCTGGCTGCTGGCGTTTGGGTGCGCGCTGGCCGGGGCCGCGTCACTCTGGGCCAGCGAGCGGCGCGCCGCCGCGGTGCTCGTGGCGTGGATTCTTGCGGCGATCCTCGTGATCCATCTCCAGCGGCCTTACTACGCCTATCGCGCGCATGTGCTCGCCCCGCCCCTGACGTTGCTTGCCCTCGCCGGGCTGTGGCGCGCCTGGACCCAGGGCGGAGCGGCACGCCTGCTCGCGCTGGCGGTGACCGCGGTGCTTGCGATCGTCGAGGCGCGCACGCCGGTCGCACAGGCGGTCCTGTGGGCCCGCGAGATTCCCGGGCCCGGCACCAATGCGGATCTGCAGGAGCATTTTGACTTCCTCACCGCCACGTCTGCGGGCCAGGCGCGTGTCGTGTCCCAGGTCGACCGCCTGACGAAGCCGGGCCAGTCCATCTTCGTGTTTCGCCATCCGGCCGTCTATTTTCTTGCTGACCGTCCAGCGGCCAGCCGTTTCGCGGTGGAAGCCGCGCTCGGCGCCTCTGCCCCGCCCGATTACCTTCGCGCCAACCTGGATGAACTTGCCCACGTCTTTACCTCGACACCGCCGGCGCTGCTGATCCTGCCCGATGACAGCACGGTGCAGGACGCCTGCCTCGGCTGTTTTGAGCCGCTCTCGCGAATGCCGCGGGCGGCCCAGGCCCTGGCGCCAAGATATGAGCTCGCCCGCCGGGCCGATGGCTTCGCGATCTTCGCGCTGGTCCATGGAGCGGCGGCTGACACGGCGCAATAGCCGCACCGGCGCGAGTATCCTATTTTTCCAGCCCGTTCACCCGCCTTCCTGAAAGCTGCAATGCGCGCACTCGTCAAGGTTGCTCCCGGCCCCGGAATGGAACTGCGTGATGTCCCCGTGCCGCCATGCGGCCCGAGCGACGTCCTCATCCGGGTGCATCACGCCGGCGTCTGTGGTACTGATCTTCACATCTGGGAGTGGGATGCGTGGGCCTCTGCGCGGCTCAAGCCCCCCGTCGTCATCGGCCACGAGTTCGCTGGCGAGGTAGCCCAGCTGGGTCGCGAGGCCGAAGCCGCCGGCCTGCTGCAGGTGGGCGACCTCGTCACTGCGGAGGGCCACGTGGTCTGCGGCCACTGCCTGCAATGCCGCATCGGCGAGAGTCACCTCTGCCGCCGGACCTCGATCATCGGCGTGGACCGCGATGGCGCCTTCGCCGACTACATCGTCATGCCCGCGTCCAACGTGATGAAGCTCGACGGAATCGCGCCCGACATCGGTGCCATCATGGATCCCACCGGCAACGCCGTCCACACCGTGCTCGAGGGCGGCATGGCCACCGGAGGCCGGGTGCTGGTCATCGGCTGCGGTCCCATCGGCTGCTTCGCGGTTGGTGTGGCGCGGGCCGCCGGCGCGTCACTCGTCATCGCCAGCGACCTCAACCCCAAGCGGCTGGAGCTGGCCCGCGCCATGGGCGCGCATGTGACACTCGACGCGCGCAGCGAGGACGTGCCCGCGCGAGTACACGAACTCACCGCCGGCGACGGCGCCGACCTGGTCTGCGAGATGAGTGGCCATCCGGCCGGCCATGCCACCGCCTTCGCGTCAGCCCGCCTGGGCGGGCGCATCAACCTGCTGGGCACGCCCAGCCGCAGCACCGAGGTGAACTTCGCGCGCGATGTCATCTTCAAGGGACTCACGCTCTATGGCGTGACCGGGCGTCGCATGTACGGCACCTGGGATGTAATGCGCCGCTTCATCGGCTCGGGCCAGCTCGATCCGCGCCCCGTCATCACCCACCGCTTTCCGCTCGATCGGATGTCCGAGGCCATCCAGGTGATCAAGGATGGCCAGGCGGGCAAAGTGATCCTGGAGATCAAGCAATGATTGACAGCCTTGGCAGCAGGCTCGCTGCCGACCTTGACCAGTTCCGTGCCGACGGCGTCTACAAGGAGCTCAACTATCTCACCAGCCCGCAGGGGCCGCGGGTGCAGATGGAGGGACGCGGCGAGGTCATCATTCTCTCCTCCAACAACTACCTGGGGCTGAGCAACGAGCCGGCCGTGGTCGACGCGGGCAAGACGGCACTGGACGAGTATGGTGCCGGCACCGCGTCGGTCCGCTTCATCTGCGGCACCTTCGACATTCATCGCGAACTGGAAGCGGCGCTCGCCGGCCTCGTCGGCACCGACGCAAGCCTGAGCTTCGTGAGCTGCTGGAATGCCAACGAGGCGCTGCCCGCATCCGTCCTTGGCGAGGACGACATCGTCATCAGCGACCAGCTCAATCATGCCTCAATCATCGACGGCGTGCGGCTGGCCAAGTCGATCACCAAGTGCCAGTCGGCGGTCTATCGCCACGGCGACCTGGCACACCTCAAGGAACTGCTCTCGGCTGCAAAGGACCGACGCACCCGGATGGTCATCACCGATGGCGTCTTCTCCATGGAAGGCGCCATTGCGCCGCTGCCCGACCTGATCGAGATCTGCCGGGCTCACGACGCGGTGCTGGTAGTGGATGACTCACACGCCACCGGCGTGCTCGGTCCCAACGGCCGCGGCACGGCGGAACATTTTGGCGTGCATGGCGAAGTGGACATCATCACGTCTACCCTGGGCAAGGCGCTGGGAGGGGCCGCCGGCGGTTTCGTCGCCGCGCCGGAATCGGTGTGCGACTACCTCACGCAGCGCGCCCGGCCGCAGCTCTTCTCCAATGCCCTCCCCTGTACTGTCGCCGGCAGCGCACTCGCGAGCGTGCGCTTCCTCGAAGCGCACCCGGAACGGGTGCGCACCCTGCGGGAGAACGCCAGCTATTTCCGCCAGCAGCTGCTGGAGCTCGGCTTCAAGCCGCTGCCGGGCGAGACCCCGATCATCCCGGTCATCCTCGGCGAGACGTCAGCCGCCATCCGGATGAGCGGCATGCTGCTCGATGAAGGCGTCTTCGTCACCGGGTTCGGCTACCCCGTCGTGCCGCAGGGGCAGGCCCGGGTCCGCTGCCAGATCTCCGCGGCCCACACCCGCAACGACCTGGACCAGGCGCTGGCCGCCTTCAAGAAGGTGGGCAGCCGTCTCGGCCTCATCTGACTCGCTGGCCCCCTCCTTGCACCTCCCGGGATAAACGCGGGGCGCGTCCGTCGCCCCGCGGGCTCCCAAAGCCTTATCTCAAAACGAGTTAGTTCCCAGCGGGGCGCCTTCCGGAGCCCTCGCGATTTCCAACGGCCCCTGCGCAAATCCACGGCATGGGCGGCACTTTCGAGGGAGACTGGTGCGATGAGCCGGCTTAGCCGCAGCATTTCACTGCTCGCACTCCTGACGGCCATTGGCGCGACCAGCGCGGCCGCGCAGAGCCTGGCGAGCGACAACTTCCGCTGGTACGTCGGCGGCCAGGCTGGCGCCTTCATCTTCCGCACGCCCAACCAGACCCGCGGCGCCATCCCCATGGCCGGCGGTCACTTCCTGATCAAGGCAAGGAAGGGCGGCCTGTACATCGCCGTGGATGAGGCGTTCAAGAAGAACCAGCTGAGCAGCTACGTGACGTCGTCAGGGTCGGTCCAGAACGTCACCTTCACTGACGTGCGCCGGTTCACCTTTGCGCTCATGGCGTTCCCGGTCCGCGGTGCGGCGACACCGTACTTCGGCGTGGGCGGTGGCATCATGAATGTGGTGAGCCCGAAGGCGGGCGGGTTTGATGATCCGGTCGCCGCCGATCTCGGCAGCAGCGGATTCGGGACCTTCATGGCGGGCCTGCAGTTCCGGGTCGGTGGCGTGAGCGCGTTCGGCCAGTACCAGATCCAGACCGTTCCCGGCTTCCAGGCCAACGAGTTTGGCGCTGGCCGCCTCATCAGCGGCACGGTGCACTCCTTCTCCGGCGGTGTCCGCGTCAGCCTCGGCTCAGCCCGCGAGGAGCTCTAGTCCGTAGCCCGGACGCCCAGGGCGAACCAGTCTCCACAAACCGGAGCGGCCATTCCACGGCGCGCGTGATTCCCACGCGCGCCGTTGCCGTTACGGCCGCCGGCGGCTCGCCGGGATGCACCGTGACCGCCGAGGTCCGCATCGGCACTCCGTCCAGCGCGCGGGTCATACCGAGCGCCATGGTGAGCCGGCCGGGGCCGGAGGCCAGCAGCCGGTCAGACACGCCGCCGCGCCGCGCCCGCATGACCTCGAGGCCGTCCAGCGGCTCAAGCGCTCGCAACAGCACGGCCGCCGCCACTCCCTCTTCCAGGCACACAAGATTGGCGCACCAGTGGATGCCATACGAGCGGTACACGTACCACGTCGCCGGCGCGCCGTAGATGGCACCATTCTGTGCATTCCGGCGCCCCTGCCAGGCGTGTGATGCCGGATCCTCCACGCCGAGATAGGCCTCCGTCTCCACGATCCGCGCCGCCGTCATCTCCCCACCAATCCGGGACACGACCACGCAGCCGATCAGCTCACGCGCAACCACATCGGCGGGACGGCTGAAAAAACGAACGGGCAGCGTCGCTGCCCGTCGGTTGCTCACGTGGTCACCTCGTCGCCGCCTGCGGGCTTGGCTGCCGCTTTCTTCCTGGTTCGCGTCCTCGGCTTTGTTGCCTTGGTCGCCTTGACCGCCTTGGTTGCCTTGGCCGTCTCGCCCGCCTTGCCCGTCTCGTCCGCCTTGTTCGGCTTACTCGGCTTTTTCGCCCTGCTCGTCCTGCTGGCCTTGGTCGCCTTGGTCGCCTTGCTCGCCTCGTCCGCCTTGTCCGCCCCGGCCGTCTTGTCCGCCATCTTCACCACGCCAACCAGCGGCACCTCGGCCGGCCGTGAGGGCGCCCGTGAGCCACGGCGGAAGCGTACCCCTCGCCGGGCTGCCGATGGCGCCGACTCGGGTGCCGGCTCCGGCGCGGAAGCTCCGTTCTCCTCGCTGGCGGCAGGCACCGCGGGTTCGGATGCGCGATAGGCCGGCCGGCGATGGAGGCTGATTTCGTATTCGTTATCGCCCGCGCTGCGGACATCGGCGACTTCGGCGTCATTGGCCTGTCGCAGCAGCCGGGGAAAGCGTTCCGGATCGAGCAGCTCATCTTCCTTGCCCAGCATGGCGACCATGCGAGAGCGGAGCTGTTCATGGGTGGCCGGCCCGCGGAATTCCGTGAGCGCCTCGGTCATGAGCTGGAAGGCGCGCGCCAGTGTCAGTCCGGTGGCGGCGGGCCTGGCCGGCGGCTCGGCTGGCGCCGAGTCTGCCGCCGCGCCCTCGCGCTCCCGCTCCCTGCCCCGGCCGCGCCGGCCACGTCGCCGGGATGCCCCGCGCTCTTCACGCGCGGCGTCGGCCGGCTTCTCGGGCGCCGCGCTCCGTGGGGACGGGCGCTCGCCCTTGGCGGGCGCCGCGCCCACCGCGCTGATCTCGAACTGGCCATTGTCCAGCTTGGTGAGCTGGAGCAGCCCGCGGTTGGCAGCTTCCGTGACGAACTTGCTGAAGCGATTGAAGCCGGCGTTGCGCTCATCGAAGTTCGGGTCGATCTGCTGCATGACCTGCTTCAGCCGATCGCTGCGCATCACGTCGCCATGCTGGCCCATCCGGCCCACCGCCTCGCCCACCAGCTCCCACGGATCCCGCTGGATGGAGGGCGTCTCGCCTTCCTTGGTCAGCCCGGCCAGGTCCGTATACGAGTAGTACTCGTCGCAATTCTGGATCAGCAGGTCGCTGGCGGACTCGCGGATACCGACACCCACGACGTACTTGCCGTACTCCTTCAGCTTGATGACCATCGCCGAGAAGTCGCTGTCGCCCGACATCACGATGAACGTCCCGATTTCCGGCCGCGTGAACACCAGCTCGACAGCGTCAATGGCGAGGCGAATGTCGGTGGCGTTCTTCTTGGTGGTGCCGAAGGCGGGGGCAAAGATCAGGTCGATGGACGATTCGGAGAGCGGCACGATGTACTGGGGATAGCGCCGCCAGTCGGCATAGGCGCGCTGCACCGCCACCTTGCCCTTGATGATGTCGCTGTTGAGGAGGTTCTTCAGTTCCTTGGTGAGGTCGGAACGGATGCCGAGGGTGACGTTGTCGAAGTCGATGAGGAGGGCAGCATGAGGAGCATGCGGCGCGAGTTCGGCCGAACGGCCGGGACGCAGGTGTGAATAATTCACGACGGTTGTGGGTCAGGGCCGGAGCCTTGCGACAGCACCCAGGGGTGCCGCCGTGCGACGCTCGGCGCGTGATTCTTGGCCGGCTCCGGCACGGTCATTCGGCGGGTTGTCGCATCGGCCGCGGAGCGCACCGATGCGCCCCGCCGCGACAGCACCGCCGCGGGACAACGCGGCGGACAACGGCGCCCACCGATTATCGGCGAGCCGCAGAAATGTAGGGAGGTGGACGGGAATTGGACAGGGCCTGGGGCATAAAGCGTGGGGCGTGGGGCATACGACCGACGACCTATGACTTACGACTCCCCACCTGCCACCGGAAGCGAGAGGGTAAACTGGAAGCTGGTCCCCTTGTCCTGCTCGGTCTCGACCTCGAGGCGGGATCCCATTGCTTCGACCAGCTTGCGGCAGATGCTGAGGCCCAGTCCCGAGCCCGAGAAGGCGTACTCCCCTTCCCGCTGGCGCCGGCGGAAGGGCTCGAAGAGCGTGGCCATGCGCTGCGGCGGGATGCCGCGGCCGGTGTCCCGAACGGTGAACTCCACCGCGTCCGCGTCGGCGTCGCGACTGGTCACCTGGACGTAGCCCTCGCTGGTGAACTTGAGCGCGTTGGTGGTCAGGTTGAGCAGCACGCGACTCAGTGCCACCGGGTGCCCGATGCGGAAATCCTGCCTGGGACAGGTGAGCCGCACCTCCAATCCCTTTTCCTCGGCGATCGGCAGTACGATGTCGCGCACCGAGTCGAGAATGTCGGCCACCGAGAACGGAATGGGATCCAGGTCCACCAGGCGATCGCCGCCACGCGCCAGCTCGATCACGTCGCTGGCCATGGAGGACAAGCCGAACGCCGCGCTGTAGATCAGGCCGAGCTGCCGTTCCTGCACTTCATTCACGGGGCCACTGCGGGCACGCTGCAGCGTCTCTGCCAGGAAGAGGATCGAGGTCAGCGGCGAGCGGATATCGTGGGCGACTTCCACTACCAGTTCCAGGCCGTCGGGCCCGGACAGCCGGTCGGAGAGGTGCTGGGCCCAATCGGGCTCGAGCGCCTCACCCACCCGCTCCATCACGTCCAGCAGCCGGAGCAGCTGGCTCGAATCGGGAGGAGGCGAAAGCGCCGAGGCCTCCCGGATGAATTCGATGCGGACCAGCCGCAGCAGCCGGCGGGAGAGCTGCGAGCGCGCGAGCGATGAATCGTCCAGCTCGGCACCGGAGGCGCAGCCACGCAGGGCGCCGGCCAGCGCATCGAGCTGCCGCGTCGCCTCTTCGGGCGTGGCGGCGTGCTCCACCACCTTTTCCCATTCCCCGCCCACCCGCTCCACCGCCCGGCGCATTGCTTCCCACAGCGCGGGGGCGACGGCGTCGCCTTGTGGCCGGGAAACGTCCCAGGTCACGTCCGCGCTGCCAGGGCTGGGCGGCGGAGCAGCTCGACGCCGCTCGCCGCTGGTGGGATGGGCGATATCCACGCTCACTCGTCTGCCATGGTCTCGGAACGCTGAAAGTCGTGCTTGTCCATCAGCCGGTACAGGGTGGTGCGATCAATACTGGCGAGCCGTGCGGCCTTGGACATGTTGCCACCGGCGCGATTCACCAGACGGGCAAGATACTCCCGTTCAAACTGCGCGATCACCTTTTCCTTGGCGGGATGGTAGGCCTCGTTCAGGAGCGCCGAGGGTGCGCTGGCCGACTCGGCGGCGCCATCGCCCGCATCGTCGTAGATCGGAATCTCGTCGGGCTGGATGACCTGGTCGGGCTCGGCCAGCACCGCCACATGCTCGATGACGTTCTGGAGCTCCCGAACGTTACCGCGCCATGGACGGGAGCGCAGGAAGGCGATGCTGTCGTCGCTCAGCCGGGGCATCCGGTCACCCATCTGCCGATGGCGCTGCCAGAAGACGGTCAGGAAGTGGTTGGCCAGCAGGGGAATGTCTTCCAGCCGCCGCCGCAGCGGCGGGAGCTTGATGGGTACCACTCGCAGTCGATAGAAGAGATCGCTCCGCAGGACCCCCTGGTCCACCGCCTCCTGTGGGTCGCGGTTGGTGGCGGAAATGAACCGCACATCCACGACGGCGTCCTGCGTCTCCGAACCCACCCGGCGCACCACCCCGTCCTGGATCACACGGAGCAGCTTGGCCTGGAGCGGGAGGGTCATTTCGGTCAGCTCGTCGAGGAACAGGGTGCCGCCATTGGCGGTCTCCAGCAGGCCGGGCTTGTCGCGGTCGGCACCAGTGAATGCGCCCTTCCGGTGGCCGAACATTTCGCTCTCCAGCAACGGCTCCGGCAGGGCGGCGCAGTTGATGGGCACGAGCGGCCGGCTGGCCCGGCGACTGTTCTGGTGAATGAACTGGGCGATGACTTCCTTGCCGGTGCCGCTTTCGCCGCTGATGAACACCGAGGCGTCGGTGGCGGCCACCTTCCGCGCCAGTTCCACGGCCTTCCGGAAGGAAGGTGAGATACCGATGAGGGCAATCTTGTCGCTGTGCCCGTGCTGCTTCTGCAGCTGGAGCCGGAGATCCTGCGCCTCCCGCCCCACCATGACGGCGTGCGAGGCGCGGCCGATGAGCACCTGGAGATGGGTGGCCGAGAACGGCTTCGGGAGATAGTCCCAGGCGCCCGCACGCAGCGCCTCGATGCTGCTGGTCACGCTGGGATTGCCGGTCATGACCACCACGATCGTGTCGCGGTGCGCTTCCATGGCCGCGCGCAGGATCTCGAGTCCCGAGACCTGCGACATGTACAAGTCCACCAGGATGATGTCAAACTTCCGCCGGCGGACGGTATCGAGCGCCTCTTCCCCCCGGCCGATGATCGTGACGTTAAAGCCATCCATCTGCAGCACGCTGGCGCAGCTCTCCCGGAGCGTGCGCTC
>DASSOW010000240.1:0-6930 GCA_035700175.1 Gemmatimonadales bacterium
TGGCAGCCCAGTTCCGCACCGGTGCGCCCAGCAGATAACCACTCTCCAGCGGCACCAGCCAGAGCGCCAGGCCCAGCACCAGTAGCCAGATGGCCTGGTCTGAAAACCGAAAGCTCCGGAACGGCGCCGAACTGCGTCCCAGCGACCGGCCACTCAGCCATTCATGCCACCGTGCCGCCAAGGTCAGTCCCGCCAGTGCGGCAAGCACCAGGAAGACCGCGAAGTAGGGCGCAAGCTGCGCCGTGCTCTCACCCATTGCCCGCAACTGCGCCACCGCGCTGGCCTCAAACCCGCGTCCGGCCAGCACGTCAGCCTGCTGGCTGAAGATCTGCCGCAAGCCTCGGGCGAAACTGGCCTGCACGTCCGCCCAGGACTGGCCCAGTGCGAAGACCCAGAGCGCCACAGTTGCGAGGCCCACTCCTGCCGCTGTCAAGGCCCGGTTGAACAGGCGCCACGACGTTCCCAGTCCCAGTGCGATGAATATCCCGGCGGCAATCACGCCCGCCGCCGCAATGATCCCAGAGGCGAGGGCGGTCGTGCCGGACAGACTCCAGAGGAGCGCCAGCACCGCGCTCACCGCCAGCCAGAGCCACTCCCGGGCCGAACGGGGCCCGGCTAGCAGCAGAAGGAGGGCGAGGGGCGCAAAAAAGAAAACCGGCGGGGCGAGCAGCACGTACGCCGCCAGGAGTCCAACCAGACCCCAGGGGAACGTGCGGCGCACCGCCGCCGGCCCAGGCGTCAGCCGCCGTGCCCCTTGATGTACGGCAACAGGGCCAGCTCCCGCGCCCGCTTGATGGCGGTGGCAAGCTGCCGCTGGTGGCGGCCGCAGGTGCCCGACAGCCGGCTGGGAAGAATCTTGCCGCGCTCGGTCAGGAACCGCTGCAGGGTCCGCTCGTCCTTGTAGTCCACCACCCGCACTCCGGACTCGCAGATGGCGCAGGTCTTGTGGGAGCGCTTCATTCGTCGTCCTCCTCGTCGGACTTGGTCGCAGAAGGCGGCACCGGCTGGGGGCCGTCATTGAGCACGATCAGGTGGCGCAGGAGGCCGTCATCGAGCTTGAGGGCACGCTCGAACTCCGGGAGAGCCGTGGGCTCTGCCTGGAATCGCGCCACGACGTAGTAGCCGGTGTCCTTGTTGCCCAGCGGATATGCCAGCGTACGCTTGCCCCAGTGATCTACCGAGGGCCCTTCGGCGTCCGCCGCCTGGACGAGGGAATGAAAGCGGTTGAGCTTGTCGTTGATGGCCGCTTCTTCGAGCACACTGTCGAAGATGTAGACCACCTCATATGGGTTGGCCATGACACCGTCCTTTGGACTGTTGCCCCGGCCCTGGTGTGGGACCGAGGAGGATGTATGTGAGGCGGGGAATGTAATTGGGGACTGGGTGGGCTGGTAGGGGCTGCCGGTCGCAGGTCACAGGTCGCAAGCCCTTCGACCCGCGACCCGCGACCCGCGACCTACGACCCGCGACCTGCGACGTAAATCGTCGTCTCCCGCGTGGCCGTCCGGGAGGCGTCCTCGCTCTTCACGGTGACCCGCAGGGTGTAGCGCCCCTCCTTGAGCCGGTCGGTCGCCATGGCCCGACGGATCCGGCTCACCGCGCCCCCGGCCTGCTCGCTGAAGGAGAGGGTCGTCTTGTCGCCGCCCTCTTCCCGCGCGAAGGTGACCTCGGTCTTCAGGGTCTCGCCCGGGTGCGCCCCTGCAACTTCGTAATAGACCAGCACTGGCTCACCCCTGGTGTAGGTCCCCGTCGGGCTGAGCATGAACGGCCCGTCGGGAGCCTGCCACGGCTGACCACCGTTTTCCGCACCCAGGACGATATCGCTCATCTCCAGCGCAGTGCTCCCTGGGTCGGGCACCTGCAGCGACGGCGAGCGGAAGAACTGGCCTGCGGAATCAACCGGCTGGCGCAGCACCGAGCCGAAATTCCAGGTGCCGGGACGGAGTTCCATTTCAGTGGTGAAGGTGAGCATCTGCCCGGGATCCAGCGCCTGGCGCACCCGGAATCGGCGGGTCGAATCGCTCTCGATCACCGAGTCGCCGGAGGCCGCCACGAAATGGAGATGGAAGCCATAGCCCGGTGGATTCTCCACGATGGGCGAGAGCGCGGAGGCGGGAAGCGATGAGACGATCAGCACCCTGCCATGGCCCGGTGCGTCGCCCAGCAGGGCGTACGTTCGCCAGGCGGCGTCGATCTGTTTGTCGAACCGGAGCGGATCCGAATCGGTGGTGGTGCCGACCTTGCGGCTGCGGGTCGTCCACGTGAGTTCACGCTCCCAGTTCTGATAGCTGGGACTGGCCACCAGCTTGGCGTAGATCGGGTCGAGCGCCGCCCGCGACTCGATCAGGTCGTCGATCACGGCACAGCTGCGTGTCGTGCCCGCCCGACGGACCCGGGTGGTGGCGCCCGGCTGGCCACTCACGTTTGCCAGCGTTTCCACCAGCCGCCAGTCGTTCGGGTTCTCCCGCGCCACAAAGTGGAAGATCATGTTGCCTTCCGGCCGCCGATACAGCCAGGACACGTTGGGACAGGCGCCGGCCCGGACCGCAGCTGCCGTATCGTCCGGCTCACCGTGGCGGATATAAATCAGGCCACGGTCGTCAAACGGCGCCAGGCGGTTCACCCACAGCTCATTCAATTCATATTTCCGGTCCATCACGAGCAACCGGAAATGCTCCTTGGCAAAACCCACTCGCCGATAATGCTCAGCCAGGCGAGACCCGCGCGGCCTGAGCGCCTCGACGTCCCGTTGCCCCCAGAAATCGCGCAGCCACGCTTCCCGGGTCGCCGGCGTGGTGGAATCAAAGCCCGCGAGTTCGCTCGAATCGGCGATCCACGCAATATCATGGCGCAGCTCACGCACCACCGCAGTATCGGCCGAGCGCGCCGCCTGGTAGTACAGCGAGTCGGCGCCGGACCTGGCGAGCGCAAGCCGTACCCGGGCCAGCTCCATGGCGGCGCGGTCCCTGCCACCGCCGGCGGCCGCGTAGGCCGAGAACGCCGTGTCGGCCAGCTGAGGCCGCCAGAGCCAGGCGGCCAGGCGGCCACGCTGGAACTGCCGGATGCTGTCGGCCAGCAACGGCGCTGGTGAGGCGAAGGCTTCGAGCAACGTCGGTCCGACCTCGCGCACGGCAAATGGAAGGGCAGGGACGTCGGTAAGCAGGTACTCCGTTGCGATGGTAGCCGCGACGGCCCCACTGGGGCCGCCCTGCTTGCCAGCTTCGCTCAGGTCGTAGATCGCGTCGAGGTTCCACGGAATCCCTGGTCGCTGGCCGGGGGCGTCCTTGGGTACCCAGTCTGTGGTCGAGAGATACCACTTGAGCAGGGCGCGCACCCCGTAATCCGCCGGACACTTCGGCGAGCCGAGCGCGGAATAGGTGAGGATCCGGAGCGCGGCGTCTGCGTCCGCCCTGCTCCTGGGCTTGAGGAATGCCGCGTCGGGTGGGTGGCCTGTGGCCTGGTCCACCAGCATCGCGTTGGCCTGCGCGCAGGTCAGCTGCGATACGGACGGAGGAGTGCTGGCGGCTCCCTGGGCGCCGGCGATGCCGGGCAAGCCCACGGAGGCTACGGCCAGCAGGGCCAGGAGCCCGGTACGGAGATTTTTGCGGTGAAACAGCTGGGGCACGGTCGTCTCCTGCCGCGAGGGCTGGCACGGGATTACCGTTTCCGGCACCATCCTGGGAGGGGACGACCGCGTGGCCTCCGCTTACACGTTGAACCGGAAGAGCATGACGTCCCCGTCCTGGACGATGTACTCCTTGCCCTCGGCGCGCGCCAGCCCCCGCTCCCGAGCGCCCTTCCAGCCGCCCTGTGCGACGAAGTCGTCAAATGCGACCGTCTCAGCCCGGATGAAGCCCTTTTCGAAGTCCGAGTGGATGACGCCGGCTGCGACCGGCGCCGAGTCGCCGCGATGGATGGTCCAGGCGCGGACCTCCTTCTCGCCCGCCGTGAAATAGCTCTGCAGGCCCAGGAGGTGATACGCCGCGCGTGCCAGCCGGTCGAGGCCGCTTTCAGCGAGCCCCAGGTCGGCGAGGAACTCCTTGCGCTCATCCGGCGCCAGCTCGGCCAGTTCCATCTCGACCCGCGCGGAGAAGGTCACGACCTCGGCCTGCTCACCGTCCGCGGCAGCGGCGGCCTCCAGTGCTGCCACATGCTCGTTGCCGCTCGCGATCTCCTCCTCGCGAACGTTGGCGGCATACAGCACTGGCTTGGCGGTGAGCAGGTTGAAGGAGCGAAGCAGGGGAGCGTCGTCGGCCGATGGCGCGACTGACCGAGCGGCCCGCCCGGCTGCGAGCGCATCACGAAGCGCCTCCAGCAGGCGCAATTCGGCCCTGGCCTGGGCATCGCCAGTACGGGCGGCGCGCGCGGCACGGTCCAGTCGCTTCTCCGCGCTGGCCAGGTCGGCGAGGCCCAGCTCGATATTGATGACCTCGCGGTCGCGGACCGGATCTACCGAGCCCATCACGTGCTGGATGTCGTCATCCTCGAAGCAGCGAACGACGTGCACGATGGCGTCCACCTCGCGGATGTTGGCGAGGAACTGGTTGCCAAGGCCCTCGCCGGTGCTGGCCCCCTTCACCAGGCCCGCGATGTCCACGAACTCCACGGTAGCAGGCACGACCTGCTGGGGCTTGACGATGGCGGCCAGTGCATCGAGTCGCGCGTCAGGAACCTGCACGACCCCGGTGTTCGGCTCGATGGTGGCGAAGGGATAGTTCGCCACCAGCGCCCCCGCCGAGGTGAGGGCGTTGAAGAGCGTGGACTTGCCCACGTTAGGGAGGCCGACGATGCCGAGGCGGAGCATTGGGAGCTGTGAGCTGTGAGCGGTGAGCTGTGAGCTGTGCGATGGTACGGCACACAGCTCGTAGCTCATGGCTCTCAGCTCCCAGCCATCCTCGCAAACCACGGCGCCAGCACCAGCGACACCACACTCATCAGCTTGATGAGGATGTTCATGGCCGGCCCGCTCGTGTCCTTGAAGGGATCGCCCACCGTGTCGCCGACGACGGCCGCCTTGTGGGGCTCGCTGCCCTTGCCGCCGTACTCGCCGCCCTCGATGTGCTTCTTGGCGTTGTCCCACGCGCCGCCGGCGTTGGCCATGAACAGCGCCAGCAGGACGCCGGAGAGCGTGGCTCCTGCCAGCAGGCCGCCCAGCGCCTTGATGCCGAGGAAGGAGCCGACCAGCACGGGAGCCAGGATGGCGGTCACGCCCGGCAGGATCATCTCCCGAAGTGCAGCGCGGGTTGAGATGTCCACGCACCGCGCGCTGTCGGGCTTGGCGGTGCCCTCCATCAGTCCCTTGATCTCCCGGAACTGGCGCCGCACTTCAGCTACCATGCCCTGCGCTGCGCGTCCCACGGCAGTCATGGTGAGCGCGCCAATCACGAAGGGCAGGGTGCCGCCGATAAAGAGCCCGATCACCACCATCGGATCGACCAGGTCGAGCGAGAGCACCTCGCCGGCCGGGCTCACCGCCGTGGCATATGCGCTGAAGAGGGCCAGGGCGGTCAGCGCGGCGGAGCCGATGGCAAATCCCTTGCCGATCGCGGCCGTGGTGTTCCCCAGCGCGTCGAGGCTGTCGGTAATGGACCGGACCGCCGGCCCGAGCCCGCTCATTTCGCTGATGCCGCCGGCGTTGTCGGCGATCGGGCCATAGGCATCCACCGTCATGGTCACGCCCACGGTGGCCAGCATGCCGACCGCGGAGATGGCGATGCCATAGAGGCCGGCCTGATGGTACGAGACGAAGATGGCTGAGCAGATGAGCAGTAGTGGGGTGAGGGTGCTCATCATCCCGACCGAGAGACCGGCAATGATGTTCGTTGCCGGACCGGTTGTCGACGCCTGCGCGATGCGACGGATGGGGCCGCCGGCGGTGTAGTACTCGGTGGCGAGCCCGATCAGCACGCCGGCAACGGTGCCAGCCACCACGGCCCAGAACGGCCCCATGACGGGATGGCCCGCCATGCCGATCGGCAGCCAGCGGGTCACGAACCAGGCGCCCACCATGAAGAGCCCGGCACCAATGAAGGTGGTGAGCCGGAGCGCGGTGGCGGGTGAGCCGCGCTCCAGCACCTTCATGGCGCCGATGCCGATCAGCGACGCGGCCAGGCCAACGATCGTCATCACGATCGGCAGGGCCACGGCATTCATTCGGAATTCGGACAGGATCGCGGGGCTGGTGGCGGCGAGTGCCACGGTCGCAATGATGGCGCCCACATAGCTCTCGAAAATGTCGGCGCCCATGCCGGCGACGTCGCCCACGTTGTCGCCCACGTTGTCGGCAATGGTGGCAGGATTGCGGGGGTCATCCTCGGGGATGCCTGCTTCCACCTTGCCCACCAGGTCGGCGCCCACATCGGCGGCCTTGGTGTAGATGCCGCCACCCACACGGGCAAAGAGCGCGATGCTCGAGGCGCCCATGGCAAAGCCGCTGATCACTTCGCTGAAATACTTGAACTCGGCGTCACCCAGCATGCCTGGCGCGGCCCAGTTGAGCAGGTAGCTGGTCACCAGCCCGATGCCAAGCAGGCCGAGTGACGCGACAGCAAGCCCCATGACCGCGCCACCGCTGAAGGCGACGCCCAGCGCACGTGCCTGACCGCTCTCGCGTGCTGCTTCGGACGTCCGGACGTTGGCCTTGGTGGCGGCCTTCATGCCGAACAGGCCGGCCGTGATGGAGCAGCCGCCGCCCAGCACGTAGGCAATGCCGGTCTTGATGTCCACCACCCAGGCCAGCAGCGCCGCCACCGCGAGAATGAACGGCAGCAGCACGGTGTACTCCCGGCGCAGGAACGCCATGGCGCCGGATTCGATCAGGCCCGCCAGCTCCTGCATGGCCGAGCTGCCTGCGGAATGCCGCTTGAGGCTCAGGTACACCATCACTGCTATCACGAGGCCGACGCCGCCAGCGACGACGGCGATGGGTGC
>DASSOW010000241.1:0-2279 GCA_035700175.1 Gemmatimonadales bacterium
TGGCTTACTCCCGAGGTTGCGAGGGCAGGCGCCACCACGGCCGACGGCCCGGTCGCGTCATCGAGCCAGTCCTTACCCCAGCACCAGACTTCACCGCCCCCAGTGAGCCCGCAGGCGAAGCCGTCGCCAACGGCCAGGTCCTGGAAGTGATGGTCGCCACTCACGGCAACCGGCGTGGCCGAAGCGCTGGTCGTGCCGTCACCGAGCGGGGCTGGTCCCCAGCATGCCGCTGTGCTATCAGGACGCAACCCGCATGCGAACACCTGCCCAGCCGAGCTGAGCCCCATGTGCATCAGCGCCAGCCCGGATGACCCCGGTACGGCTGCAGGCGGCGACATACTGCCCCAGCACCACGCGGTGGAGTCTGAGGCCGCGAGGGCGCAGTAGCGAACGCTGCCGGTGTGCGCGCGCGTGATGAACCGGACGGTTGGCAGCCCGGGCATGAGTGTCATCGTCGGGGCGTCAGCGTCAGCACACCAGACGGTGCCTTGACGGTCGAGCGCGCAGACGGAATTGTCGCTCACGGCCAGGTCAATCAGCCCGTGCGAGTCATCCACCAATCCGGGGCTCGTCGTCGAGTCATAACCGAAGGGATCCGGCCGGTCGGATACCGGAGCTGAATGAACCCAGGCATCGTTGCCCCAGCACCAGAGCGCGCCAGCCACAAGCCCACAGCCGAGCGCAAACCCGGCGTCCACCCGCTCGGCCTGAAAAGCACGCCCGACGGTCTGGAGCGATGCTGCCAGGCCACCGCCACTCACCTGTAGCTCGTTAATGCCGGGCGCGGGACCCAGCGTCCAGAGCGCGGCGGCGATGCCGTCGGCGTCGGTGGTCTCGCTCAGGGGCGTCACCGTACCACCGCCCTTCGAGACCGACCACTGCACCGGAATGCCGGCCTTGCCGGCATCTGCACCATCCACCAATCGGATCTGGATCGTGTCGTGCAGCGGCCAGCCAGGAACTGCAGCCGCCGGTGGCGCCTTGGTAACCTCGATGAAATCGCTGTCGGAACCCGAGGTCGAATCGGAACAGCCGGCAATGACGGCGCAGGCGAGAAATGCCGTTAGCGCCGGGCGCGCGCTATGTGGGTGAGACACGAGAAGGCTCTTTCCGGGGTGGGTCAGAACTGGCGACGACGAAGTGCCACTGAATGACACAGGCCCACGGTGACCAGGGAGCGCTAAGCGCTTAGCGCTCAGCGCTCAGCGCCCACCCACCTACAATCTCTCCCGCAAGAACCCAGGCGTGAGTCCCTGCAGCCAGTCTGCAAGCCGGGTGAATTGACCCGAGACCATCAGCACGCCCACGACGATGAGCAGGATGCCGCTCACCACCTTGACGGTGCCCAGGTGCCGGCGGAAGCTCTTGAACCAGGCAAGAAACCAGTCGAGGGCAAAGGCGGCAACCAGAAAGGGCACGGCGAGCCCGATGGAATAGGCCGCCAGCAGCGCCATGCCCCGGCTGAAATCGGCCTGGGTGGCGGCGAGGCCCAGGATCGCGCCGAGAATCGGGCCGATACACGGAACCCAACCCGCCGCAAACGCCATTCCCACCAGCGCCGAGCCCAGGTAGCCGACCGGCTTCTCCTCGAGATACATCCGCTGCTCGCGCTCGAGGAACGGGAGCTTGATCACGCCCGCTGTCCAGAGCCCGAAGATGATGATCAGCACGCCGCCGATCCGGGCGATGAGCGTCTTCTGCGTCTTGAGCGCGGTGCCAAAGGCCGAGGCGCCGGCTCCGAGTGCAAGGAACACGAGCGTAAAGCCCAGCACGAAGAGCAGCGCGTGGGTGACAGTCACTCGCCGCCGGTTGGCGGCTTCCGGTACCGCCATCCCGGTGAGAAACCCGATATAGGAGGGCACCAGCGGCAGCACGCATGGCGAGAGAAAGCTGAGCAGTCCGGCCGTGAACGCGACAAACACGCCGAGCCCCACACCATCACTCATTCCCGAAATCCTCCGATGTCGCGCGCAAGACAGTCGCGGCAGATGCCGGTGATCTCGACCCGGTGCCGCTGGCGCTGGAAGCCATGTTCGTCGGCCACGATCCCCAGCAGCCGGGTCAGCTGGTCGTTGCTGAATTCGATGACCTGGCCGCACCGGTCGCAGATCAGGTGGCCGTGTTCATCGGCGCCGGCGGCCGCTTCATAGCGGCGATAGCCGCCGCCAAACCGATGCGCCCGCACGAAACCGGCGCGCTCGAGCAGGTCCAGTGTCCGGTAGATCGTGGCGGTTCCAACCTTCTGGCCCCGCGCCACCAGCGCTTCGCGCAGCCGGTCG
>DASSOW010000242.1:0-6086 GCA_035700175.1 Gemmatimonadales bacterium
TCACGTTCCGCAGCATCAGCCGGCCGTTGTGGTCTCCCTGCACCGCAATCACCCCGCTCGTGAGCTTGCCGTAGTCGGGCCAAGCGGAAAACTTGCTCGCCGCAACCTTGGCCTTCCAATCATCACTGCCGAGGACGTAGGAGACCAGCAGGGTGCCATTGAGCCAGTGCTGCACGCTGTCGCCGTTGACAACGATGCGAGCGGTATTCCACTCGCCCAGCGGGTTGAGGTGACCGGCCGGTGAGGGATAGAGCCCGTAGTCGGCGCCGGCTGACGTGAGCCGGCTCGCACCGTCAGGTGCGTTGGCATCGTCGAGCAGCTGATACTCCGGCGCCGTCCAGTAGACATGCTCGTATTCTTCATTGCCGCGGTAGAAGATGCCGGCGTTCCCGCCCTTGGTAAGCTGCCAGTCCATGATCAGCTCGAAGTTGTCGAACGTATCGCGGGTGACGATGTCCTCCGCGCTCGAATCCTTGATGATCGCTCCACTGTCCACCCGCCAGCCCACCGGCGCCGAGTCGTTCTGGTAGCCGCGCCATTTGTCCAGCGACTTCCCGTCAAAGAGCAGCATCCAGCCGGAATCCTGCTGCGCCTGGGTCAGGGTGTTGGGCGGCGGCGGCGCCGGCGGAGTCTCCGGCGCGGGCTTGGTGCAGGCGGCAAGGGCGAGGACTGTGAGCAGTGCGGAGAGTCGGTGGGTCATTGAGAGTTAAGAGTTGAGAGTTAAGAGTTGAGAGTTGTGGGTCGCGGGTCTCATGACCCACGACCACCTGCCCGTCTTGTCCGTCCTGTCCGTCTTTACCGTCCTGGATGATACACCCGCTCCGTGTGGCCCTTGAGCTGGCTGGGGTAAAAGTATACCGGCCGCAGGTTGCCGCTGGCGTAGCGCTCCACTTCATCCTTGAAATGCGGCGACGAAGGATGGCCGCTCTCGCCGCCGGCGGTCACGGCGCGAGCCGTCACGCTGTCCCCGAACTCGACGGCAGCCACGAAGCTGTTGCCGCTGGTGCCGTACCACCGCTTGGTGCCGGGATAGGGCCGGGCCCCGAACGAGGCCAGCGATCCCCACCGCGCCGAAGTGAACGGCACCGGATCGCTCGGCTTGCTGTCGTCGAACGTCTGGGTGATCAGGCTGTCGTTTCGCTGGAACCGGTTGATCTCGCCCCACGGTGTCTTCCAGCTTCCGAACTGGCGGGTAAGCAATCGGCTTGCCTCGGTGAGCGCGTCGAACCGCTCGGCGGTGGTGGCGCCATCCACCATGTAGGTGGTGATGGATTTCCCGGCGTCGCGGGCATGCTCGCCAACGTGCTGGGCCAGGCCTGTGGCCCAGAAGACGGCGAGCGCCGTGGGCACCGAGCCGGCGGACCACCGGTAGTCCCAGTGCCGCAGCGAATCCATCTCTTCCTGAAGCGTCATGCGCCGGGAGTCGTGGGCCGGCAGGGAGTCGAAGGACTTGATCAGTGGCGGCAACAGCTCGGCGAAGCCGGGCTGGTAGCTGTCGAAGGCCGCGTCGATCAGCTTCTGCAGCGTGAAGTCCTTCCGGTCCTGGAGCACCCGGGTGGCATGCATGCCGCGGAAGGATTCTTCATTGCCCTTCTCGACATACCTGGGAAAGTCGGACTGCTTCGGGCTGCTGGGTCCGGCGGCCGACCAGGGCCAGTTGTTGCTGTTGTAGACCCAGCCGCTCCTGGGGTTGAACACATTGGGCGACTGGTCCACGCTGAGCAGCCCCTGCCAGTCGGTCTTCGGGTTGCTGCCGTCCACCGGCTGGGTCCAGTCAAAGCTGGTATCACGCCGGGGAATGAAGTTGGCGTGGAAGTAGGCGATGTTGCCGTCGGCGTCGGCGTAGATGGTGTTGTTGGAGCTGTTGGTGTGCAGCTCCATGATCTGCTTGAATTCCTTGAAGCTCTTCGCCTTGGTCCTGGTGTAGGACTGGGTGAGCGCCTTGATCGGCTCGAACATCATGGCCACGCTCAGCCACTTGTCCCCGTCCTTCCCGATCACCGGGCCATGCCGAGTGAAGTAGGCGGTGAACGTCTTGCTTGCCATCCCGGTATCAGTCTTGAACGGGACCGTGATCTGCCGAGTCTCGACCGGCAGCTCCTGGTTGCCGTACTTGTAATACCACTTCCCGTCCTTCTGGGTCACCGTCTCCAGGTATTCATCGATGGCATCGGCACCGGTGCTGGTGTGCATCCAGCCGAGGCGTGGGTTCCAGCCCTGGTAGACAAAGAACTGGCCCCACGTGACGGCGCCGTAGGCGTTGAGCCCCTCGTCGCTCGTCATCTGCAGCTCGGAGCGGAAGAAGAAGGACGTATGCGGGTTGATGAGGAAGAGCGCGTGATGGTTCACCGTGTTGGACGGCGCGATGGCGATGCCGTTGGAGCCGGTGGGCTCGCGCTGCCACTCCTCGAGAAGGCTGGTGCGGCGGGGGGCCGGCCCCTCAGCACGATCCCCGTACATCCGCTCCATGCCGCGCAGGCTGATCGTCTCGATGTCACCACCGATGCTGCCCTCGCTGAAGGAGAGCGCCATCCACGGCTCGAACCGGGTGAGGGCCCTCGGCTTCACCTCGGGATGCTTGTAGAGATAGAAGTTGAGCCCGTCGGCCCAGGCATCCATCAGCTTCTGCAGCCACCGGGGACTCCGGCCATACATCGCCTTGAGTGAATCATCCTGGATGTAGAGATGGGCGCGGAGGTCCTGCATGATCGCGCTCTCGCCCTCGGCCTGCGCTGTCCGCCCCAGGGCGAAGAGGTAGTTCGTCTCGATCCGGTTGAAGTCGTCCTCGGCCTGGGCGAAGATCATGCCGAACACGGCGTCGGCATCGGTCTTCCCATGGACATGGGCAATACCCCAGTCATCGCGCGTGATGGTCACCGCACCCGCCTCGCGCTGCCAGCGGGCGATATCGGAGGATGACTGAGAGGCAAGAGGTGCGGCGACGACGGTGGCAAGGCAAACGACGGCGAGTCTGATCATCGAGATTCCCTGTAGGGGCGGCCCGCGACCGTCCCATTACTGCGCGACGTCGGTGGGCGGGGATTTCAAGGGTGCGGGAGCGCGGGTGAAAGCGCAAGGGCTGTGAGCTGTGAGCTGTGAGCTATGAGCTGCGAGCTATGAGCTACGAGCAGCGAGCTAAGAGCGCGACCTTCGCACAGCGCACAGCGCACAGCTCACAGCTCACAGCTCACCGCATCCCGATCTTCTCCAGGAAGATGTCCACGGCATCGGTATACGCCGAGTCGCTGCCCAGCTGGCTGTCGATCTGGGCATGGGCCTTGGCGAGCGGAAGGACGGTCGCTTCTCCATCCAGGTTGCGAACCTGGGCGGCGAAGGCCTCCGCCTGCGCGCACGAATCCCGCCGGCGACTGGAGCAGACCAGCAGGAGCGGCGGCGCTGGGTGGTCCAGCACCAGCGTGGGCGAGACACGACGCCAGAACGCCGAGTCGCGGCCGAATGCCCGGTCGTACAGAGTGAGATGCGGGGCTCGCATGATAGTCACGACGTTGTAGGCGCCGGCATCCAGCCCGATCGTGCCGAGCCATGGCCTGATGCCGGCGCGACGCTGGAGTGCGCTGTCGGCAGACACCAGCGCCACCAGGTGGCCACCCGCCGAATGGCCCATCAGCACCACTCGACTGCTATCGCCGCCCCAGCTTGACGCGTGCTGCTGGACATAGGCGAGGGCGCGGGCCACATCCTCGGCTTCCTGGCTGACATTTACCTGAGGCACCATCCGGTAGTTGACCGAAATGACGATCACGCCCTTCGGCAACCAGTGCCTCGCCTTGTTCTGCACCACACCGGCCGAAACCTTGTCACCGCGAGTCCACCCGCCGCCGTGCACCATGATGATGATCGGCGCGCCCTTGGCGCGGGGCGGCGCATACACGTCCAGCCGCTGCGCGCTGGCTGGCCCGTACGCCACGTTGCGCTGCACCTGTGCGCCGACAGGCAGCCAGGCTGGGCGCTGGCCGTGGAGCGGCGAGGTGAGGACCAGCAGGGAGGTGATGGTGAGAAGAGTGCGCAATGGGGGAGAGCTCGGCCCGTCAGGGATCAGGGGTTAGGGGTTAGGGGTTAGGGGTTAGGGGTTAGGGGTTAGGGGTTGGGGACCAGGGCGGAAATACGGAGGCTCGCGCTTCAACCCTGGTCCCTGAACCCTGGTCCCTGGTCCCTAACCTCTGGCCCCTAGTTCGATCTCTCCCGCAATCTCCATCGTCGGCAGGATGCCGGGGATTTCCAGGGTGGCACGCACCGGCAGGGTTTCGCTGCCCTTGAGCGTGCCGCGCTCGATGCTGTCGGCCACGGCACGCTCGATCTCGCGCTGGGCCGTGATGCCAAAGCGCTTCAGGAACTGGCGAAGCTGAAGGTTGAAAGTTTCGTCGTCCATGGCGGGCCCCCGGTCTCTGTGGTGACTGGAAGATAAGGCGGACGGGGCGGACGGGGCGGACGGGGCGCAAAGCTAGGCTGGCACTACCTGCCCCGCTTGCCCATCCCGCCCATCCAGCCCATCTCGTTGTCCCATATCCCTCGCCACTGTCTTCACCCCTACCAGCGTCACCAATCCTCCCGCCATCGCGACTGCGGGCAGGAGCAGGATCGCCTTCTCGATGCCGAAGCGGTCGCTGAGTCCGCCCACCAGCGGAAAGGCGATCGCATCGCCCGCGAGGTGGGTGAACAGGAGATACACGCCCGCCACCGTGGCACCGATGCGCGCCGGCACCACGTCGAAGATGGCCGCGACGATGGGGCCGTTGTAGAAGGTGAGAAAGAAGATGCTGGCGGCGAAAACGATCCTGAAGAGCGTCATGTCGCGCAGCAAGAGCAGGATCAGCGCGAGCGCGCCGCCCACCACCATGCCGAAGGCAATGGTGAGGATGCGCCCGGCCTGGGTCCAGCGCCGGAGCCAGTCAGCCATGGCGCCGCCCGTGAGCGTCCCCAGCACGCCAAAGATGAGCAGCGGCCAGCCGAGGAGATCGGAGACGTCGGCGGGACTCATGCGCAACTCCCGGCTCACAAAGGTCGGCGCCCAGCCCACCAGTCCGTTCATCCCGAAGCTGATCAGCGCCCCGCCGGCAAAGACGTACATCAGCGTCGGTGTCGCGAGGACCCGGTGCAGTGCGCCCAGCATCTCCTCGAAGGCACCGGTCATCTCGCCGCCGAAGGGCGTGTCGTCAATACGCTTCGCCCGGATCTGACGCACCCACTGCCAGATGTTGAGCGCGAATCCGGCGCCTGCGATCATCGAGAAGGCCGCGATGTCCCAGCGGCTGTCGGCACCGAAGCGAAGGTCGAGCAGCAGCGAGACGATGGAGGCGAGCAGCAGCCCGATAAGCGTGGGTGCGAACTGGCGCGCCAGGGAGTAGCCCCGCTCCTTCAGCTCGCGCAGGTAGGGCCGCACCTTGATCACGGCAAGCACGCGGGTGGGGTCCTTGAGCCGCATCGCGAGGATGGCGCAGACGAATCCCGGTGCGCCCACCACCATGAACGCTGTCCGCCAGCCGTAGGCCTGCGACAGCTTCCCACCCAGCCAGATCCCCAGCCCGCCGCCAATCACCAGCCCCGCGCTCAGGATGCCCAGGGCGACCGCGCGCTTGCGGTCGGTGAAGTAGTCGGCCACCAGTGACGCGGCGGCGGCCCCGAAGGCCGCTTCTCCAATTCCGACCGCCGCCCGGCAGATGAAGAGCTGGTGATAGTTCTCCACCATCCCGCTCAGCATGGTGAAGAGGCTCCAGAGCGCCACACCGAACGCGATCACCGCGCGCCGGCTGCGGAGGTCGCTCATCACGCCAAAGGGCACCGCCGCCACCGAGAACACCAGCACGTAGGCCGAGCCCAGCCAGCCGAGCTGGGCGTCGGAGATATCCAGCGCCCCCTTGATCGGCTCGAAGAGCGCGAAGATGACGTTGCGGTCGAGATAGTTGAGGAGATTGATGAACGACAGCAGGAAGAGCGCGTACCAGGCGTAGGCGCGGGATGGGGCGTGGGTCGTGAGTCGTGAGTCGTGGCTCATCCGAACGGGGTCTTCCTCATCCTGAGCGAAGCGAAGGATCTACTGGCCGTGTCCTGACGCATGCGGGCAGATC
>DASSOW010000243.1:0-17601 GCA_035700175.1 Gemmatimonadales bacterium
GCCGTGCTGCCGCCCTACCAGCGACTGGTGCTGGACGAGGCGCATCACGTCGAGGATGTGGCCGCCAAGCATCTGGGCAGCCAGGTCACCAGCCGCAACGTGCGCCGGTTGCTGGCGCGATTCGAGCGAAACGGTCGCGGCCTGCTGCCCACCCTCATGCGCGAACTGGCAGCGCGCGATGACCTGTTGAGCCGGGCGAGCCACGACCTTGTCGTCCAACGGCTCATGCCTGCGGTGGCGGATGCCCGCCGGGCGTCGGAACAGCTGTTCGACCGCCTGCAGGCGCGGGTTGCCAGCGCGGCGGGAGGACAGCTGCGGCTGACCGATGAATTTGCCCAGGACGACATCTGGAGTGACGGCCTTTCACGCGAGCTCGATGCCGTCACCACTGTGTTCAAGGCGCTCAAGGAGCTGATCGAGACGGTGGCGGACCGGCTGGAGCAGGGCGAGGAGACCGAGCGGCGCGCCCAGCTGCTCCGCGAACTGCGTGCCGTGATCCGCCGCCTGGACGGCGTCTCCGATGGGCTGAATCGGGCGCTGCGGCCAGTGCCGGGTGGGCCGGCCACGGTGCGGTGGATGGAGCGTTCGGGCCGGAAGCAGCAGGACGTGGCGCTCTCGTCGGTACCGCTCGAGCTCGCGCCTATCCTCAGGGAACTCATCTTCGACCGGGTGGAAACGGTGGCGCTCACCAGTGCCACGCTGGCCGCGTCGGGCGAATTCGAGTTCCTCGAGTCCCGGCTCGGCCTCGACGGCGAAGCCAGCCGGGTCTCCGTGCGTGCCACCTTTGCGTCGCCCTTCGATTTTGGCGCCCAGTGCCTGTTCGGCGTGCCGACCGACATTCCCGACCCGCGCGAGAATGAAGCCGAGCACGACGCCGCGATCGCCCAGGTGGTCCGCGACCTCGCGTATGCGTCGGATGGCGGGATGTTCGTGCTCTTTACCAGTCACGCGGCGCTTCGGCGCGCCGCGGTGCGACTGCGCCAGGAGCTGGATCCGCGCTGGCCACTCCTGGTACAGGGCGAGGCCCAGCGGGACCAGTTGCTTCGCCGTTTCCGCGAGTCGGGCCAGGCGATCCTGCTGGGCACCGACTCGTTCTGGGAGGGCGTGGACGTACCGGGACGGGCGCTGCGCGCGCTGGTGCTGACGAAACTACCTTTCAAGGTTCCGAGCGAGCCGATTACGGCGGCGCGCTGCGAGCAGCTGGAAGAGCAGGGCCGCAACGGATTCATGGAGTACCTGCTGCCCCACGCGGCACTCAAGCTCAAGCAGGGCTTCGGCCGCCTGATCCGGAGCCGCCAGGACGCGGGCGTGGTGGTGCTGCTCGACAGCCGGGTCGTGACCAAGCGCTACGGGCCGCTGGTGCTCAATGGGCTGCCGCCGGCAGATCGCATCATGGGACCCTGGAATGAAGTGCGCACACGCGTGGAAGACTTCTTTGCCCGCTTCGGGATTGGCGCCAGCGTATGAACGGATTCCCGCCGTCCAAGATCGTCTGTGTGGGGCGCAACTATGCAGCGCACGCAGCCGAACTTGGCAACCCGGTGCCGGAGCGGCCGATGCTCTTTCTCAAGCCTCCGAGCGCCCTGCTTGAACATGGTGGCGCCATCGTGCTGCCCGCCGCGTCTCGCCAAGTCGAGTTCGAGGGAGAAATTGGCGTCGTAATGGGGAAGCGCTTCAGCGGCGGCTCGCTGGCCGAGGCCGAGGCCGCGATTGGCGGTTACACCTGCGTCAATGACGTGACGGCGCGAGACCTCCAGAAGGGGGATGGCCAGTGGGGGCGTGCCAAGGGGTTCGACACGTTCTGTCCGGCCGGCCCGCGCGTGGTCGAGGGGCTCGACTGGCGCACGCTCGAGCTCGTGA
This sequence comes from Gemmatimonadales bacterium, assembly GCA_035700175.1. Lineage (GTDB taxonomy): Bacteria > Gemmatimonadota > Gemmatimonadetes > Gemmatimonadales > GWC2-71-9 > CAMLHP01. Next base: position 1,861 of record DASSOW010000243.1, read on the forward strand.
CCCGGGTCAATGGCGCAGAGCGGCAGCGGGGCAGGAGCGCCGGCATGCATTTCAGTATCCCCGAGCTGGTCGCTTATATCGGCGACATCATGACGCTGGAGCCGGGCGACCTGATCGCCACCGGCACGCCCGCCGGTGTGGGCCCATTGGCCCCGGGCGACGTCGTGGAGGTTGAGGTCAGTGGCGTTGGGGTGTTGTCCAATACTGTCCTGTCAGGAGCGGAGCAATGATCCAGAAGAGCGAGCGAGCCGAACGACTTCCCGGTTATCCCCTGGCGGAGATCCCGGGCATCAAGCGGCGGCTGCTCGAGGAAGGCGTGGACGTGATCGACATGGGCGCAGGCGATTCCGACTATTTGCCACCGCAGCCGGTGATCGATGCCCTCAAGGATGCGCTGGGCGACCTGCGTTACCACAAGTACGGCTTCCAGCTCGGCCTTCCTGATTTTCGGAAGTCATGCAGTGCGTTCGTGGAGAAGCGCTTCGGGCAGAGCTTCGATCCGATGACCGAGATCCTGCCGCTGATCGGCTCCAAGGAAGGCCTTACCCACATGGCGTTCGCCGTGTGCAACCCCGGCGACGTCGTGCTCGTGCCGGAGCCTGGCTACCAGGCGTACATCGGCGGGGCACTGCTTTCGGCCTGTGAGCCGCACACCTGCGGCTTGAGGCCCGAATCCGACTTCCTGGTGGACTGGGACCGCATTCCGGCATCGGTGCTGGAACGCACCGGGCTCGTCTATCTCAACTACCCCAACAATCCGACCGCCGCGGTGGCGCCGCTCGAGTACCTCGAGAAGTCGGTGGCCATTTGCCGCAAGTACGGCATACTGCTGGCGTACGACAACGCCTACGCCGACATCACCTTCGATGGCTATCGTGCGCCGAGCATCTTCGAAGTGCCAGGCGCTCGGGATGTTGCCGTGGAGTTCCTCTCGCTCTCCAAGAGCTACGCCATGACCGGCTGGCGCATCGGCTATGCGGTCGGTGCCAAGCCGTTGATTTATGCCCTCAACCGGGTGAAGAGCTACATAGACACAGGACCGTTCATCGCCATCCAGAAGGCGGGCTGCGTGGCGCTGGACCGGAGCGAGGAATTCGTGGCGCCCATCCGGGCGGAACTCCAGCGGCGGCGTGACGCCGGCGTGAGGGCGCTGGGCGAGGCCGGCTTCCAGATCCAGAGTCCCCGGGCCGCCATGTACCTTTGGGTGCCGCTGCCCGAGGGCGTACCATCCCAGGCGTTCGCGAAGAAGGCCATGCTCGAGACCGGCACCATCGTACTGCCGGGCGCGGGATTCGGCCCGGCGGGAGAAGGATTCTTCCGCATCGCGCTCACCGTGCCGCCCGAGCGCCTGGCGGAAGGGATCGGCCGTCTCGGCGCGGTGCTGGCCGGCTCGAGCTGGGAGGATCTTGCGGCGCGTACCTGATCTGCAATTTCCGCGGCCTCGGCGCGGGTCGTGGCTGGTGTGGGCCGGCAGTATCGCCTTTCACCTGGTCCTGCTCGCGCTGCTGCTCTTTCGCGCCCGCGTGCCGCAGATGGTGCCTGCCCAGGAGCAAGTCCGGCTGACGCAGCTGCCCCCGATGGCTCCCGCCGTAACCGCCAATCGGACGCCCAGGCGCCAGACGCGTCCGGCAGCGGCGCCCGTGGTGCCGGCCGCTCCCGGGACGGAAGTCGCTCCGCCGAGCGCGGCGGCGAACGGCGGATCAGGGCGGCCTTCCCGGGGAGAGCCGGTGGCGGAGCACGCGGGAGCAGAAGGGCGATATGAGCGCATCGGCCCGGCGCAAGCCACCGGCAAGGTATGGGTGCCGCCGCTGCCGCTCCCGCCGCGTGAGCTGGCCACCCGGCTCACCCGGTCACACTCGGAGCTGGCCGACAGCGCGGTAACTGCGATCATCCAGGCGTTCCTTGATTCGATCGCGACCGATCCTGCGACGCGCGCCGCGCGTCCGCCCGACTGGACCACCACCCTGGGCGGGGCCAAGTTCGGCCTCGACTCGAAATGGATCTATGTTGCGGGACTGAAAATCCCGACCGCACTGCTCGGCCTGCTGCCGATGCCGGCGGGCGGGAATGACCAGCAGGCATTTGATCGATCGGCGGACCTGTACCGGGACCTGCGCCAGGCGGCGCAGCGGGCGCAGAATGTCGCCGAGTTCAAGCAGGCCATCAAGGACATCCGGGAGCGCAAGGAAGCGGAGCGCCAGTTCGAGAAGAACCAGCGCACGCCACCTCCACCCGATCTCGTGCCGGAGGAACCACCGAAGTGAAATTGCTGGACCTGGAAGAAACGATTGTGGTGGTGACAGGATCGACTGCCACCGCGCTGGAGCGTGACCGCCCGCTGGCCATCTGGCTCCGGGACGAGATCGATCGCCGGGCTGACGGCCAGCCCTATCGGCGGGCGGTCCTGACGGACGATGAGAGCTACTTCCGGAGTGATGTCCTGCAGCGGCAGACGACGATCGCCATCGGCGGGCCGGGCGTGAACGCCGTCACCCAGCACTTCTTCAGCCTGCTGGCCACGGTCTATGCGGAAGAAGAGCGCGTCTGGGTGCAGGCCAACTTTGACGGCGAACAGAAGCGGGCCGGCCTCTGGGGCGTGGACGCCGCCGCGACCTCAGCGGCGGTGGATGCGTTCGTGGTGCACGGCCATCTGGACGAGCTGCTGAAGCGGGTGTGGCAGTTTAGAGCTTTGAGCTATGAGCTGTGAGCTGTGCGCTGTGCGCTGAGGGCCGGCGAAGATACCGCTTGTAGCTCGGAGCTTGTAGCTCTCAGCTCTCAGCTCACAGATCCTTGAACAAATCCGCCAGCGCGCGGTCCACCAGTTCCGCTGTTTCTCCCTGAATCACCTTCCGCAGCACATCCGCCGCTTCGTGCGACAGGCTCTCGGGATGAACCCGGTCATGGGCGTAGCGCACGATGTTGCCGAGGGGGAGCGTGGCGACGTTGGCCTCGACCTCCTCGTCATCTCCCTCGACGGCGGCTTCGTAGCCCGAGCTCGGCACGCTGGCCGCCCAGGGCTCTTCCGGCTCGTCGTCGTCCTCGTCGTCTTCCAGCTCATCGGGCACTTCGACCACGGCAAAGAGCTGGCACTGGAGGCCCGGCGGGGCTTCGCGGGCCAAAAGGACGACCTGGACCGGCTCGTCGAGCAGGCCAAACTCCTCGATCTGGTTCCACGCTTCCGGAGGCAGCACGCATCGCGACACCAGCCGCTCGCCACGAAAGGTGCCCATGCACACCATGCCCTCAGGCGTCCGGTCGTCCTCGACCAGTTCAGCGCGCAATTCAACCGGGCCCTGCGTGGCGGCGATGGCCACCGGCGTCGGGCCTTCGTTGGGAATTTCTGTCATGCCGAAGGTTAGTGCGGTGCGCCGCTCGGCGCGAGGATGGTGCCGTCGTCCCGGATGATCGCGGCATTGGGGCCGAAATCGGCGTCGGAGAGCGCCCGCATCAGGGCGATGGCGCGGCGCTCGGGGTCCGGCCGGGGGCCCCGGCCACGTTCCTGGTACATGGGTGTGAGCTTGCCCTGGATGAAGTCGCCGTCGCCGGAAAACTCGAGCTGCAGGATCGCGGTGATGCCAAGAGGGCCGGCCAGGCTGAACCCGCGCCAGGTGGCAAAGTTGCCGAGGGAGTAGGCGATGGGCTTGCCGCGGTAAAACTCGATCCCGCGCAGCACGTGGGGCCCGTGACCGATTACCGCATCGGCGCCGGCGTCGATCACGGCGTGGGCCCACTGGCGCAAATCACCACGCGGCTCACGGCCCAGGAACTCCGGCATGGTGTCCACGTGCTGGGCGTCTGCGCCCTCCGTACCACCGTGGAAGGTGACGAGCAGGACGTCGGCAAGGTGACGCAGCGAGTCCACCACTGCCGTGCTGTTGTCGAGCTCGAGGAGGTTATAGGAAAAGGGATACGTGCTGAACCCGATCAGGCCGATGACGCTGCTGCTGTCGCCGCGCTGGATGGTGTCCAGCGCGATGGAGCCGAGCGGGCCGTAGTGGGCGAGCCCGAGGGAATCAAGCACCGAGATAGTCGATGCACGGCCCGCGTCGCCCAGGTCGCCGCTATGGTTGTTGGCCAGGTTGAGATGCGTGTACCCGGCATCCTTGAGGCGGGACGCGAGGTAAGTCGGCGTGCGAAAGGCGTAACACAGTTCCTTGGTCTCGATCCGCTTGCCGATGCGCCGGATGCACTTCTCCGACGTCCCCGTGTCGGCCAGAACTCCCTCGAGATTGCCGACGACGAGGTCGCCCTGCAACATCGGAGCTGCCGAGCGTAGCACGGTGCGGCCGCTGTCCGGTGGCAGTCCGGCCGGAAGCGTGGTCGTGCCGAGGTTGATATCGCCGGTGAATGCCGCCGAGATGATGCTTGGCCGGGCTCGGCGAGCCGAGTCTGCCTTGGCCGAGTCGCGAGCGGCGTTCGAATCGGGCGCGGCGGGTTCCATCCGCGGCTGCGGCGGCCTGGGCTCGGGCATCGGCGCTGCCGGCACGGGGGTCGGAGCAGGGGAAGGTGCAACCGGGACGGTACGGCCGCATGCGGCGGTAACGAGGGCCAGCAGCGCAATCGAGGCACGCATCGCGGGTCGCATGTCACAGGTCACCTGTCGCGAGTCCAGGAACGGGTGGCTTACGACTTGCGACCTGCGACCGCGCTCAGTCTCTCCAGTGCCGCGTCCCGCCCAACCACTGCCAGCAAGTCGTTGACCGGCTCGGACACGGTGCCTCCCGTCAGGGCGATCCGGATCGGCTGCATCGCATCGCCCAGCTTGGTACCGTGCTGCTCCGCGCTCTGCTTGATGGCTTCGAGGATTCGTTCGGAATGCCATTCGCCCTCCCCGATTGGCGACAGCGCCTCGACGGCGCGCGCCAGGTTCTGCTCGAACGCGGGTCCCAGCTTCTGGCGGAAGGCGGCCGCCTTGGGTTCGAGTTCGCCGCTCGGGCCGTTGAGCCGCACCGCCACCTGCTCGGCCAGCTGAAGGATGGTGCGCGAGCGGGTCTTTACAGCATCAATAATGGGAAGCAGGTCGCGTGCGCCAGCCGCCACGCCCAGCCGTGCGAGCTGGCGTTCCACCGGGGAACGAAGTTCCTCGGCCGGCGTGGTGGAGAGGTACTGGCCGTTCATCCATTCCAGCTTGGCCACATCAAACACGGCGGGCTTGCTCTGGATCCCTTCGAGCGAGAAGAGACTGATCATCTCCTCTTCCGGCATGATCTCGCGATCACCGCCGGGCGACCAGCCGAGCAGCGCCAGGAAGTTGCGCATGGCAGCGGGGAAGATGCCCTGGTCCTGGTAGTCGCCCACGGCGGTGGCGCCGTGGCGCTTTGAGAGCTTCTTGCCGTCAGATCCCAGGATCATCGGCACGTGCGCGAAGACCGGCTCGGCTGCGCCGAGCGCACGGTAGAGCGCGATCTGCTTGGGGGTGTTGGAGACGTGATCATCGCCCCGGATCACGTGGGTGATTCGCATGGCGATATCGTCGGACACCACGGCGAGGTTGTAGATCGTGGTGCCGTCAGTCCGCAGGATCACGAAATCGTCGAGGTCGTGACCCTGGAAGCTGATGCGGCCATGGACCGCGTCATCCCAGGCGAGCTCCTCGTCGGGCATGCGGAGTCGCACGGTGAAGGGCTCGCGAGCCTCGGCGCGGCGCAGCGAATCCTCGGGCTTCACCGTGCGGCAGCGGCGGTTGTAACGGAACCCGGTCTTCTGCGCGGCCGCGGCGGCACGTTGGGCCTCGAGTTCCTCCTTGGTGCAGAAGCAGCGGTAGGCCTTGCCCTCGGCCAGCAGCTTTGCCACGTCGGCCTGGTGGCGCTCAAGGTTGGCGCCCTGGAAGAAGGGACCTTCGTCCCAGGTGATGCCGAGCCACTTTAGCCCGTCGAGAATCACCTGGGTATGGGCGTGGGTCGAGCGCTCGCGGTCGGTATCCTCGATGCGGAGGACGAACGTCCCGCCGGTCTTCCGGGCGTAGAGCCAGTTGAAGAGCGCGGTACGGGCGCCACCCACATGGAGGTAGCCGGTGGGTGACGGAGCGAAGCGGACGCGGGGAGTGGGCATGGGGAGCGGAAGGCCTGAGGCTGAAGGCTGAAAGCTAGGGGCGGAAAGCTGAAGGCTGAAAGCAAAAGGCGGGGTTCACTGCCTTCAGCCTTCAGCCTGTAGCCTTCAGCCCTCACGGAGTCGGAGGGATTCGAACCCTCGATAGGGCTTTTAGGCCCTATAACGGTTTAGCAAACCGCCGCCTTCAGCCTCTCGGCCACGACTCCTCGGGGCGGGAAGATGGGGCACGGGGGAGGGGGGAGTCAAGGGAGAGGGACGGCGTGGGTGAGATTCGAACTCACGGAACGGTTTCCCGTTCGGCGGTTTTCAAGACCGCTGCCTTAAACCACTCGGCCACCACGCCTATTTGTCTATGTAATTCGCACGCTTCTTGACTCCATTTCTCCGGCGCGTAACGCGCGTTTGGGTCCGCTCTGGGGTCAGAATCTCCGTTATTGGAGCAATGAGCTGGTTGCCGATGTCCTTATACACCGACTCGTCTGGCGTGCCGTCAATATAAATGCGGGTCGTGTCTAACGTTGAATGGCCCATCACGCGCATGACCGTGAGTGGGTCAATCGTCCGCGACGCACGATTCCCGAACGTGTGCCGCAGCGAATGTATGGTGTAGAGTGGCTTTTCTCCACCCGAGGCTGACGGTTCGGGGTGCTTCAGGCCCGCTGCGAGGCACGCCTTTCGAAACGCGCGGCGATAGGAGTCATAGTTCCTGGCTCGATCCTTGAAAAGGAAGGCCGTCTCACCATCTCCTGCCTCGCTGATGAGTCTGCGGAGAAGCGCAATTCGGGTTTCGCTGAATGGCACTATCCGCTCACTCGTTCTTGATTTTAGCCTGTTCGGCCTTGTCGCACGCGGCTTGTCGGCATCTCTGGGTCTATATCGATCGCGAATCAAGAGGAACCGCTTCTCCAGGTCGACGTCGCGTACCTGGAGTGACTGGGCCTCGCTCACTCTTAGGCCAGTATCTGCGATCACGACGGTGATTGCCTGAAAGGCGGCGTGCAGTTCGCGCTGAATGCGCTCAAGGTGCTCGGGTTTCATCCCTCGCCAATCCGGCTGCTCCTCCGGCTGCAGGCGGAGCTTGAGTTCCGGGAGCTTCGGGTACTCATCGGGATCCTGTGCCCGCTGGTATCGCATCCAAGTCCAGAACGACGTAATGGCAAGAAAGTCGCGATTAATGGTTGCGTCAGATACACGCTTCTTCCATCGAGGTTTGTGGCGTCCGCTGGTGCGTTGCTTTCGGTAATCGACGCTCCAATGATGTGTCAGCTGCGAGGCTAGGATGGGTCCGCCGTTGGCAGTGAACCGCTTTAAGGCTGGGTCGGCCTTGCTAAAGTAGCGGGAGACTTGCAGCCAGCTTGCCTCGTAGCGGCGGTGCGTCTCCGGGCCATATGTGCGAGCTCGACGGCGCGCTCGAGGGGGCGTAGTGCCCGTGAGCTCCTCCAGCCATTCGACGACGAACGGGCGTAGGTCAATCTCGGTAGGACGACTCCGTTCAATCAGCTCCTCAACGGTATAGTGCCGTCCATGCGCGCTGAGTGCCGCGTCGGCCTGTTGTACGGTCAGCTTGCCGTCTTGGATTGCCACCAGGATGTCGTGGCGCCCGCGGCGCCTGAGGTCTAGCAAGGCCTCATACGCGCGCTCCGCTTCCGCTAAACTGTCTGTTGTGACACTGATGTCGGTTTCACGTCCCAGGCGCCGGACTCTAAATCTGAGCCTGTACGCACTGCCACGAACCTCGACAGGGATACGCTTGCCTTGTCCATGGTTCTTGGTGCGCTTGTGCGCGGGCCGACCGATTCTCAACGTCGCCTCCTCGGTTCCAGAGTCCAAGGCGTTACCAAGGTCCGCCAGCGCTGACCAGCGGGTGGGTCAATGGCGTGTAGCCGGAGAGCCCGCCGGCGTTGAGTCGCCTGACGTGTTAGACCGGGCATTCACTTTGCGCTTCGGAGGTGTGATTTGGACAGTTTACGCTGTGACCGGCGAGGCTGCCAGTTGTCGGAGTTGAGCGGGGGCGGGAGTACTCGATCGGAGGGTGGTGTACGGTGAGAACGCGTAGCCGGAGGCTAGCTCACCTCCGGGGCCGGGCTGGCTGCCGCATCCGGCGCCGGGTGGCATAGATCGCCTGGGCTAGTTCAAATGGCGAGACCCCGGGCCGGCCTCGCTCGGGGCAGTAGCAGTGGAGCTCGAAACGTTCGAAAAGGCGGTTGCGGGAGCACCCGGCGATTTTTGAGGCCTCGCCAACGGGCAGAAGGTGCGGGATGTCCGCCACGCGCTGGAGGAACTGGTCACCGCCGAAATCTTCTGTGGATTGGGCCGCAGGGCGGCTGTAACGGACTTTCCGGGGTCTGGGCATGGCAGACTGTACCGGGGCATCGTCCCGAAATCCAAAATGGACGGGCCGCCTTCTTTTGCCCCTCCAGTCCTGTGGAAAAGTGCGTCTAAGCCTATGTATCGCGGTTGCTTAACGTCCGGACCGTCGACGAGGAGTCGCATCCCGGATGTCTCGAGCAACGTTTCAGTTTCGGACGTTAGGCAATTTTTTGGCGTCCGGGGCCGAAGTCGATGCTGATGGCTCAGGGCTAGAGCGACGGGGCGTAGGCGTGACGAGCTTGCTGGTGAGTACTCTGGTGGCGTCTGGCCCTGGCATTCTGGTCTGTTGAGAGCGGCCCGATTGCCTTGCAATTGGTGGCCCGACCAGGTTCGTCACCCCTAAGTTTGCCGCAAGACGCTGTTACTAAACATGATATGGCTCTATATATATGCTATAAGTTGCGTAAATAGCTATCTATAGCATATATATAGTGCCTATTTCAGAAATCGGCTTCTGTGATTGAACCCATCTTCTCTGGCATTGCCGTGCGCGAGGCGTTTCACCTCGTGCTGCTGCGCTTTCTCGTCCGACGACGGGGAACTGAGGGCTGGGCGCTCAAGGGCGGTGTGAACCTGCGACTCTTCTTCGGCAGCGTCCGCTACTCAGAGGACATGGACCTGGATGCCGACCCAAGACTTAACCGGACGCTGAAACGGGATATCCTCGGCATCCTCCGGGACCCAATCTTCCGGCGAAGGCTGATGGCGTTCGGGGTGCGCGGCATGGAACCCGACACGCCACGGTTGGCGAAAGACACCGAGACAACTGGCCGCGTCAAGCTCTCGCTCATCGTGGGCGGTGTTCCCTACCAGACCAAAGTCGAGATTTCCTTCCGACCACGAGCTGGACGTGACGTTGTCGAGCTGGCTTCACCAAGCCGGCCTCTGGCCCTGCGGTATCTCAAGGAAGGCGCGGAATATCCGTTCCAGGTGCCACATTACCCGCGTACGCCAGCCGTGCGACAGAAGTTTAGTGCCTTGGCGGGACGGCCAGCTGTCCAGGCCCGCGATGTATTCGACTTGATGGTGCTGACAGCCAATGGACACAGGGCCGAAATCAACGCCGAAGTCTTGCGAGCGCAGCTGAGCAATAAGACGCTCATCGAGGCGCGGGACCGTGCCCTCACGCTGCCGGAGAGCGAGTTCCGCGGAAAGGTGCTCGAGTTTCTCGATGAGGCCGATATGGAGAAGTGGCGCGATCGCTGGGATGAGATCCGTCTCAGTGTCGCAGCTCTGGCCGAGGAACTAATCGCGATGCCAGGGGGACCAGCTGAGGAAGTGACGGAACCATCGCGCGCCTCAGACGAAGAGGATCAGGACGATGAGTAAGGTTGCTACGGCCTTGTGGGCGGCCATTATTCCCAAGTCACCTGTCTTCACGACCGCTCAGGCTGCCGACACAGCAGGTGTAAGTCCACAGTCGGCCTCTCGGGCCCTCGCGCTTCTCGCAGAGAAGGGCGTAATCACCCATCTAGCTACCAGTGTGTGGGGGGATACCAGGCATCCGGACTTCTCTCCGTACGCGATGGTGCCAGTACTCGCTGCCGTGGTTGCCCCGGCACAACCGGCTTACGTCTCGCTCGTTTCGGCCCTGCATCTTCACGGCATGATCGAGCAGATCCCGCAGGCGATCCATGTGGTGCTGCCAGTGCAACGTCGAAGCCGGCGCACGGCAGTCGGCCGCGTGGAGTTCTTTCGCATGGAACGCGAACTGATTGGTGGCTACGAGCCCGGCGGCCGTGCCCACAACTTCGATCTTGCGACGCCGGCTAAGGCGTTGTTCGATGCTCTTTATCTATCTGTGCATCGTGGCCAGCGCTTCACACACTTTCCCGAACTCACGCTCGGGCCGCGATTTCGTACATCCGAGATGGAGGAGTGGATTGCACGCGTTCGTGGACCGCGGAGACGCGCGGCCGTAGCCACGCGATGGTCGCGGCTGCGAGCGACGCTCCCTGCGAAGGCGGCTTCGCGACGGCGGTGACTTGTTGCACAGCACTACGAGGGGCCGCTCTTCTGCGGGCGTGTCCGCTGGCTTCAGGGCCGCGAACTCTCCGACTTCGAACTCGTCACGTACGCCCGCGAGTGTGACGCGGTGGTACCCGTCGGTGCGCCGACTGAACAGGTTCCTCAGGCGACGCCGCGCGGGAATGTTGTTCAGCGCTCTCTGCTCAAGGAACACGCCCGCGAAGGGCCGCCGCGCCAGCGCATCCAAGTCGGGCCAGAGCCTCGCAGATAGCAATAAGCGTCTCGCGATCGGCGCTCGCGTCGATTAGCTCACCCACTAGCTGCTCAAGCTGTCCGCACGCGTCGCATCGCTCGACCGTACCCTGAAGGACATGCCTAAGCAGGCGCGCTAGGAGCTGAGGCTCCGCCGTGGCGAGTCCGTCCTCCCGAAGCCGCTCGAGAAACATCGACTGAGTCGGCAAGGTGACGGGTGTTGCCTCCAGCAGCTCTACGGCGTCAGGCAGCACAACTCTGAGGCCAAAGAGCCACTCCAGCAGTTCTTGCCTCTCGTCGTTGTCTAAAGGACTCGGAACACCAGTAAGCCGGTCCCGCCAGTAATCTCCTAGCCAGCGATGCCACACTAGTGATACGGCGTCACTCGTCAACTGGCGGAGTTCGCGCCCTAGCCTTACGGCCCACGCGGCGCGCGAATCGGCATCGGCCTCTCGTACAAACTCGTTGAGCCAGCCGCCATGCCATGGATCAGCGCTGGAGTACAGCGCCACTCCAACGAGAAATCTGGCAAGATCTACCTGCCGACCTTCGAGAGCCGAAGCCATATGCCTGAAGGTAGAGCCGAGATATGGACCGAGCTTCACGAAAAGTGCTTCGTTCCATTGACCCCACTGCAGATAGCCATCCCATGCGCACGCGGCTCGATCCTCGTCCGCCGCCCAATCGAACAGGGGCAATAATTGGGCTTGGGCCCAGTTCGGATCGATGGCATGGAGAAAGTGTGTCTGACTCGCGAATACGGTTCGGGCCCGAGCGGCGCCGACACTTGTGCCCGCCAGGATGCGCTCGAGCCGCTCGCGCTCTATGCCTGGAAGCCCAGCCCACGCTCCACCAGCCTGGTCTCGGAGTGCCGAAAGTGCCTGAAGCCAGGCCATCGCCGCGCGGCCGGCAGGATGGTTAATTGCCAAAAAGAGCCAGTCTGGCTCGCTTGAGCTGCTCACTGTGTCCAAGATCTCAGCGCGACACGCGAGGCGCTCGGCAATTCGGCCTATACTCCCAAGCTGCTCGACGGGGGCGTTGCTGTCTTCCTTCGCTGCATGCTCAAGCAAGCCAGACAGCTGACCCGGGCAGGCGCGCTCCAGTTCGCGCTGAGCCTCAATAAGGTCGAAAACGCGAACCCACTGTGCCGCGTCCAATGGAGACTCCTGCCATGCCTTAAGGACGCTGGCCCAGAGCTCATCATCTTCGGCTACGTCGCTGTCCCGGAGTGCTTCGGCTAACTCCCAAGACCACTCAAATGAGGCCTTGCTCGCATCTCGAACCGCAATGAGCAGGCCTTCGCGGTCCGGCCCATCCCCTGGAAGCTGGCTGCCTTGATACGTTCGGAGCCAATCGAGCTGGGTAGCCGGTGAAACGGCTAACAACTCCTCGACGCTCCGAGGCGGTATCGGAACGACGGCAAGAACGCCGGACGACCAGGACGATAGATCCGGGTGCTCGCGCGGGGCGAAGTCTCGATGCACCTCTTCCATAGCCCTTAGGCGGTCCGCAGTGGATTGGGAGTCCTCCGCCGCCCGAGAGAGCCACACAAGGAGGTTAAAGCGTTCGTACTCCTGGATTCGCTTCTCTTTCTCTGTCTCCGCCTTCTGAAGGACGGGAAGCTTCAGCGCTGCTTCGAGAAATGCCGTCCGGGTTGGCTCGTCAGCTTGCGAGTACGCGCGCTCGAGAAGTCGGAATGTCTCATGCTTGAGGGCGGAGACGTGAAGCCAACCGAAAGTCAGGACGTTCTGGAGCGCCTCCGCTGGCCGCTCAGCGGCCGCCTCTGCTAGGCCATGGATCGCGATGCGCTTCAGGAGCGGAGCCTTTGCACTGCGCCAGAGGGCAATCCAGGCATCCGCCACTTCCGGCTCATTGACGCGCAGGTACTCCAACAAGTCCCGAGCAGCGTCAATTACAGCATCGAGGCCGTCCGGATGACGGTCTTGGGCATGTGGCTCGATTGCCGTTCGCCGGAAGCTCGCCGGATCCCACATGTCATTCGCGACTCCTGCTGTGACAAGCAGCAAGTGTGCTCGACTCAGGCAGTCGGTAAGCAACGTGCCAACGGCCTGGTGACATTGATCTAGCGCCGGCTGTAGGAGCTGCTGCCAGCCCCGCGCTATATCGTAGTCGTCTCCTTGTGGACGAATCGAGATGTCAAAGGGCGGGGCCTCGCAGGTAGGAGCTTCGGTCGGAAACGACCGATTCACCCTTGAAACCGGCGTAAGAAGTTGCCCAAATAACAGCACGGCCGCGTCAAGAGTCTCACTCGTGCAGCGGCCGAGCAAGTGGCTTAACGGCTGGATATTCCATCTCTGGTTCCGTGCACTCACGAGAACCGAAACCCATCGGATGAATAGTTCGGGCTTGGGAAGCGGCTCTGCCCGGGCCAGCATCCAGGCGAGGGCATGCCATAGTTGTCGGCTGAGCCTGAACCCGCGCGCGGCTAGGAAATCAAGAAGGCCAGCAGAGTCATTCAGCATGAACCGATCAGCAAGCCAATTGGCATACTCTTCTGCTGCGCTGGACTCCGAGGTTACGGCGTCATCAAACAGGGGATCGAGAACGCCGGCATCAGCAACGAAGGTCAGCCACTCCAAACCGCCCGCGCTGCGCAAGAAGAGCGGTCTCTGGACCCGGTCAGCGAGAGCGCGCCGAAGGTAGTCTACGTCATTCCGCCCTAGGGGGGGTGCGAGGGTAAGGAGAGCTCGAATGCGATGCTCGTGCTCCAGCGCGCCCATCGTGGCCATGTCGGCCCAAGCATCAATGGCGGCGGTCAGTGCGGCGTGGCTGCCGGAGGAGTCAAGCGGGTAGTGCACGGGTACAATGCCTAATTCCGACCAACGTGCGTCAGCCCCTGGAGGCGTGAGCGCGAAGCGGGCCGTGCCGGGCACGAGACTTCGGGCTAGGTACCGCATCGTTGGGTCACCGTGGCTGTAGCCTATGAAGCACACGGTATTGTGTATAAAGAGCTCGACCAGCAGGCGGGTGGCCCAGCCCTCCGTGAGGTAGGCCCGGCCGAAGTCTGCGTCAGTGAGCACAAGCGGATGGGCCGTCACGTCGAGACCGCCGTGAACGTGAACTAAGCCACGGGCGTCGCGACCCAGCGGCAACGCAGGTGCGGTGTACAGGGAGACCGCTCGTGCACCGTGGCGTGCTATAATCACCGACTCAAAGTGCCGGTCGAAGTTCGTCGTGACGATACGGACCTTGTCCGGCGCACCGAACACTCGCACGATGGACTCGTGTAGCTGAGTGGGCTTCGAGGAGGCAACGTCAAGTAGTTGCCGCGCGCGTACTTGGACACGTACTCCTCGGTTCTCGGCGCGGCCGAGATACTGATCTAGCGGCTCTTCGGGTGTCGGGGCCCCAATGGCGGCCTCTGCGATTTGCCTAGCAAATTGTGTGAAGTCCGGCAGGTTCGACGGAGAGCCAATGGATACACCTGCGCCTGCAAACACAACGAGACGCCCGCTTTGGAGCGCTTCCAGAAGCTGATCAGGCAGGTCAACATCGGGCGTGATGTACATGCGAGCAACCTTAACGGCGTTCGTGCTAGGAGCGGGGGAACGATGGGTGGGACCAGGTCGTCCTCAACGCAGGAGTTACCACCACCTTCGCGCACGAATGGGCAGACTTGCTGACAGGAGTTCCGTCGTCGCTTCCGTGCGCCGGCCGCTTGGTCCCTGCTCGGAGTTAGGCACTACTCTGATGAGGTTTTTGGGTTGCTTGACGGCGACCGAGTCCAGGCCGAATGCCATGGCCTGGACTCGGCTTCAGCTGCCGGCTCTACTGCTTCCGGTTGTACGGCGACTGGTTCGTGGGCTTAAGCGAAATGCCTTCTTCGCTCGCCCTGCTTCGAACGGCGTCCTCCGTACGTCCGAGCTCCAACCCGATTACCCGGGTTGGGGTATTCCCGGCCGCAAGGCGACGGAGATCCTGAACGTCGCTATTAGTCCAGGGCTTGCCGCTGTTGCGAGTGTACTTTGGCATGGCAGAATCACCTCCTTCTGGCCAATGCAGAGCGAGGTCCCTTGCGCACTTCGTGCTCGAGTGGAAGATTAGGCGCGCTGTGCTCAATCGTCCTAGCAGGAAGGCGCCCCGGCTGCCTCGCGTCAGTGCCGGGACGTGGCGCGGTCGGCATGTCAGTGCTGGCCGCGCCGTTTCTTGTTCTTGCTGGCGAATATTGTGCTGAATGTTCCACGGCACAACAGTCGGATAAGTGCCGGAGCGTAACCACTTTCCGGTTTGCACATCACAAATGTGAGGGAATGAGCCGTGGGGGAAGCCATAGCAGGGGTTGCGTTTACCTAGTTCATCAACAGCGACTAGGCTAGTCGGATTTGGACTGGTCCGCAGCCAGCTCTCCTGCGCCGCGACTTCATCCCGCGTGGCTCAGCCTGAGCTGGCGCACCATCACGCCAAAGGTCTCTGGATCGATAGTTCCGTCGTCCAGCAGCTGCTTGTAGCCGGCTATTTCTTCGGCGAGAGACCGATCCCCCGCTGAGAGCGGTGCGGTCTCTGTTGGGGCCAGCAGCTCGTCATGCCGCACGTCGCGCCCCGTACGAGAAGCATAGGAGATAGCTGCCGTGTTCGGATGGTTCCCGAGCAGTTTGGCGGCCTCGTACGGTCCGAGCCGCGTGTTTACTAGGTCGCCTGCGGCGCCGCGAATTACGTAGAAGCCACGATAGCCCGCCTCGGTAGGGGGCGTGAGGCCCGCCACCCTTGCCGTCGTGGCAACGAAGTTCCGGAAGGCGACTCGTAGGGTGTTAATACCGCTCTTGATATCCGCTTCTGACATTCCCGGCGCCGCAAGCGCCCTTCCAGTTCTGCAGAGGAAAAGCGCACCGAGATCGCTCCCGGTCGGATGCGGATTGCGCGCCAGTAGGGAAGCCCGACTCACCTTGTAGAGATCTTCCAGCCACTTCGGAACAAACCGCCTGATGATGGGCGCATCGTGAGCCACCGCATTTTTCCGAAGCCCGGCCGGCAGGTGGAGTATGTCCTCGGGGCTGTCACTCCATGGCCGATAGTGGTCACCGATGACAGCGATGCACATTTCGCGGGGTCTGGCGGCCGTGGACACTGAGAGCGCCAACA
>DASSOW010000244.1:0-14417 GCA_035700175.1 Gemmatimonadales bacterium
TCCAGCCGCTGCAGGACATCTCGGAAAAGGTGAACCTGCTGCAGAGCGCCATGGCCTCGAGCGAGCGGATCTTCCAGTTGCTGGACGAACCGGTGCGGGTGCTGGAGCCTGAGGCGCCGGTGAGCCTGCCCGCACCGGTGCGCGGCGAGGTGCGGTTCGAGGACGTGTGGTTCCGCTACTCGGAAACGGGCCCCTGGGTGCTCAAGGGGGTCTCCTTCGTGGCGGCGCCCGGTCGCACGGTGGCCATTGTGGGCCATACCGGGGCCGGCAAGACCACCGTGATCAGCCTCCTGCTCCGCTTCTACGAACCGGTGCGTGGTCGCATCACCGTTGACGGCGTGGACATCCGGGATCTGTCCACGCACGAGCTCCGCGGTCTGATCGGTTTCGTGCAGCAGGACCTCTTTCTCTTTACCGGGGACATCCTGCATAATCTCGTGCTCGACGCCCCCATTCCGGCCGAGCAGGCGGAGGAGGCCGCTGCCCGGGTCGGCGCGGACCGCTTCGTGCGGCGGCTGCCGGCCGGTTATGGCCACCAGCTGGCTGAGCGGGGAAGGAACCTGAGCGTAGGGGAGCGCCAGCTGCTGAGCTTTGCCCGCGCGCTGGCACGGGACCCGCGCATTCTGGTGCTGGACGAGGCGACCAGCTCGGTGGACGCCGAGGCGGAGGCCCAGATCCAGCAGGCAATCGCCGAACTGATGCGGGGGCGCACCGCCATTGTCGTGGCGCACCGGCTCAGCACCATCCTGCATGCCGACGAGATCCTGGTGTTCCATCACGGCGAGATCCGGGAACGGGGCACCCACAGGGCATTATTGGCCCAGGAAGGGCTGTACCAGCGGCTCTACCTGTTGCAGGCCGGAAGTGGCGAGGTCCGGCGGAGTGCGTAACGTCCTGCTTGCGCGCCCAATTCACGGCGGAGTACGTTTGGGGCGTTCACTACTACGCGGATGGGCGGCTCTCGCATGATTCAGCTCGATGTCGGCGGGCGGCGCTACAGCGTTGCTGCCGGTGAGATGACCATTGGGTCCGACGACTCGGCGACCATCCCGGTGTTCGGGCAGCGGGTCTCTGGGCAGCATGCGGTCATCCAGGGCTGGCCTGACGGTTCGGCGGCGGTGCGTGCCGTGAACGGGTCGGAGGTACTGGTCAATGGCATCCAGCTTGGCGCCGAGCCGACGCCGCTGCTGCATGGCGACAAGCTCGTGATCGGGCAACAGGAGATACTGGTCGTGGATGAATCCCGGTTGGGCAGCACGCGCCTCGCGCGGGCAATCCAGATGCCGGCGGTGCCGGATGACGGTGCGCGGGTGGTGTGCCTCACCGATGGCCGGGAGTACCCGATCGGTGCCGGCCCGCTGGTGTTCGGCCGCGAGGCGGGGGCCGATATCGTAGCCCCCGGGGACGAGGTCTCCCGGCGCCATGCCGAACTCCATCGTGATGCCGCCGGCTTCCTGCTGCTGGATGCCAGCGTCAACGGGACCCTGGTCAACGGCGAGCGGGTGTCGGGCGAGCGCCGGCTCAACTCGGGTGACGTCATCCGGATCGGCACCGAGGATTTCCGTTTCCATGCGGGGCAGGCACCGCCGGCTGGCGCGCACCAGCGGCTGAGCGATACCATGTTCGGTGTCGCCGCATTCCGGCCGCCGCCGATGCCCGAACCCGGGCCTGCGCCGCTCGTCTCCGTGCTGTTCCGCTCCGGCCCGCGCAAGGGCGACCGGCTCACCCTCTCGGTTCCGATGATCAACGTCGGCCGGGCGGACTACAATGACCTGGTGCTGGCGGACCCCAGCGTGAGCACCATGCACGCCAAGATCCAGCGCCGAGGCGGCCTGTGGATCCTGGCCGATCTCGGTTCCACCAACGGCACTTTCATGGAGGGTGAGCCGGTGACCAGCGAAGTCGCGCTGGCGCCGGGAGCCACGCTCCGGTTCGGTGAGGTGTCGCTGCTGTTCGAGCCGCTGGACCACGAGGCGCCCTCCGAGGCGGACGGGACCCGCGCCATGCCGCGCGTCGAGGTGCCGGCGCCGGTGGTGGCGGCGCCCGAGCGCGTGCCCGAAGTCCCCGCCCGGCGGCCGATCGTGCGCCGCGCGCCCCCGACCCCCGAACCGCGTCGCCGCGGCTCCTGGTTCACGCTCGCCGTGCTGGTGGCGGTGGCGGCCGGGCTCGCGGCGTACCTGCTGCTCTCGCGTTAGCGGAGGCACGTGCACTTCTCCTGCGCCGCCCGCACCGATGTTGGTGTCGTCCGTTCGGGCAACGAAGACAACTTTCTCATGCTCGCCGACCGCGGGATCTTCATCGTGGCCGACGGCATGGGGGGGCACGCCGCCGGCGAGGTGGCGAGCGAGATGGCCGTGCATATCGTGGCCGAAGAGCTGGGCCAGTATCGGGGGCTGACCGACGAGGAACTGGCCACCCGGATGCACAATGCCATCCGCAAGGCCAACGAAGCCATCTTCTCCCGCACGCTGTCCGAGCATGACAAGCGGGGCATGGGCACCACCCTCACCGCCCTCGTGCTCCTGCCCGATCGCTACCTCATCGGCCAGGTGGGCGACAGCCGCGCCTACCTGCTTCGCAGCGACCGGCTCCGGCAGATCACCAAGGACCACAGCTACGTGCAGGAGCAGGTGGACGCCGGGCTGCTGACGCCGGAACAGGCGCGGGTGCATCCCTATAGCAACGTTATCACCCGCTGCGTGGGCGCCGGCATGGAAGTGACGCCGGACATCTACTTTGGCTCGCTGGAGTCGGAAGACCTGCTGCTGCTGGCCTCGGACGGGCTCACCGGCATGCTGGAGGACGAACAGCTCCGCCGCCTGCTCACGTCCGACGGCGGCCCCCAGCGGGCGGTGGACCAGATGATTTCGGAAGCCAACCGCCGGGGCGGCCTCGACAACATCACCGCCATCGTCATCCGCATCGAGACGTCTGACACACCGTCCGGCGAATATCCGGCGGTGGGGGCGCGGTGACGCGCCGGTAGGGGCAAAGCCATGGCCTTGCCCCTACACGGGACGCGTCACCGCGCATCCCCCTTCGGGAACCGCACCCGATCCGCCTCGGCGCCCAGCCGGGCAATGATCTTCTCCGTCATCCGCGATTTTACCTCACCTGCGCGCTTGGGATCCACCAGGTAGCGCACGAACGGCTCCAACCAGGTGTTGGCGTTGACCCGCACCATGACCACCGGATGGTCGCGAATGGTCAGCTGGTCCACCAGCGTCTGGGCCAGCAGCCCGCGCACCGTTTCGATCCGCGCCTCCATCGTGTCGCCCAGCTCCTCGGTCACTACCTCTCGCATGGTCCGGGTGACGAAGGCCAGGTCGCTGTCGTAGCCCACCTGCACCGCGATTTCATTCCAGATGTACGGGAAGAGGGGCCACGAGTAGTTGTACACCGCCGTGGTGAGCACGTTCGCGTTGGGAAACTTGATGATGCGGCCGCTGGGATGGTCGGTGGAGACATACGGGCCACCAAATTCCCAGAGCGTGGTGTCGAGGTAGCTCAGGTCCAGCACGTCGCCGGTCGTGTCGCCGATCTGGATCCGGTCACCCACCCGGTACGGCTCGCGCGCGAGGATGTAAATCCAGCCGATGAAGCTGGTGATGGGGGTCTGCAGGGCGAACCCCAGCACCAGCGAGATGAGCCCCAGCGAGACCACAGCCGCGTACCAGTTCCGGAAGATGACCGAGATGGCGATGAATGCGATCACCACCACCGTCAGCAGCCGCACGATCCGCCGGAGATTGTAGCGGCCTACCTCGTCGTCCATCCGGTCGACCAGGAAGACCTGGATGGCGCGCCCGATGCCAACGACCAGCGTGGCAAACATCACCCCACGGGTGAGCCGCTGGGCCAGCTGCCGGTAGGGTCCGAGGAAATCGAAGAACTGGAAGCCGAGGAGGTAGAGCAGAACGGCGAGCCCGACCAGCACGGCCACGAGCCCCGCCAGCGCCAGCTTGTGACGCATCTCCACCGGCGGACGCAGTGGCTGGCTGCCGCCCGCCTGACGCAATCCTCGGCGGATGTCCTGGGGGGAGGGGGCGGTCATGGTCAGGGGCCAGGGGTTAGGGGTTAGGGCTTGAGGCATGGGGCGTGAGGCATGAGACGCTCAGCTCTCAACTCACAGCTCACAGCTCACAGCTCGCAGCTCACAGCTCACAGCTCATAGCTCACAGCTCACAGCTCACAGCTCACAGCTTCCACCACCCTCTCCAGCGGCAACCGTGCCGGCCGCGCCGTGAACACGCGCAGCCGTCGGGCGCTCTGGTACAGCTCTTCTGCCACCCGCGGGAGGCCGAGGTGCCCCGCGCGACCGGCGTCGGTGAGGCGCTCGACGCTACCGTCCCGCAGCCGCAGGGGCAGGTCTACCGACAGCATCGATGCGCGGGACGGGAAATCCAGCAGCAGCTCGCCTGGAGCCAGCCCCGCCTCATGCGCGAGCATGTCCTCCACCCGCTCCAGCGTCTCGCCGTCGCCATCGAGCCAGGGGGCGGCCGTGGCATGCACGTCGCTCGCCGGGATATCCCAGAGCCGCTTGTAGAGTCGCCGTTCGCGCACGGCACGCGCCAGTCCCATCGGGTCCCGCTGCATCAGGATTTCCATGAACGCATCGTCGGTGAGGCCGGCTACGTCCTGCATGTTGAGGACCCCCGCCAGCACTGCCGCGCGCGCGGCGCGCTTGAACATGCAGGTGGCGGATCGTACCGCATGGTGCCAGTACACGTTGCGGTACATCTGGTACTTGGCAAAGAGCAGCGACTCGAGCGCGCTCACGCCCTTCTCGTGCACGCCCATCTCGCGCCGGCGCGGGCCGTCCACCACCGTGATGGCCGCCAGCAGGCGGTCCACGTCCACCGTGCCGTAGGGCACGCCGCACATCCGCGCGTCCCGGCTGAGGTAATCGATCTTGTCGAGATCGAGACTGCCGCTGATCAGCCCCTGCAAGGGGCTCTCGCTCCGGCCGCGGATGAGCGCGCCAATCCGCTCGGCCAGGCCATCGCCACCGATGTGGTGGAGCGTGGCACCGAGCTCACCGTCGGGCAGCAGCGAGACTCCCTGCGCTTCGTGCGAGGGGAAACCCGCTTCCTCCAGCGCGTGGGAAAATGGATAGTGCCCAATGTCGTGCAGCAGCGCCGCAAGCCGGACCGCGAGGCGCTCCGCTTCGGGCACCGCATCCAGCTCGCCCCGCTCAGCCAGCGATCCCAGGGCCCGGCAGGTCAGGTGATAGGCGCCGAGGGCGTGCTCAAAGCGCGTATGGGTGGCGCCGGGATAGACGAGAAATGCGTGGCCCAGCTGGCGGATATAACGAAGCCGCTGCACCGGCGGCGTGTCGAGCACGGCCAGTGCAGCGGCATCCAGGCGGATGTTGTCCCAGAGCGGATCGCGGATGACGTCGGGGTCGGGACGAGTCATGGAGAGCGGCTATGCGCTCAGCGCTCAGCGCTCAGCGCCTCATTCCCCCGGTCCCGCACCCTGCACCGCATCCGGCACATCCTTGAACTGCCTGAAATTGTCCCGGAACATGCCGGCCAGCTTCTTCGCCTGTGCGTCGTAGGCCGCGCCGTCGCTCCAGGTGCCTCGCGGGTCCAGCACGTTGGTCGGTACATCGGGCACGGTGGTCGGGACCTCGATGCCGAACACCGGATCCTTCCGGTAGCTCACGCTGTCGAGCGCGCCGCTCAGCGCGGCCCGCACCATGGCGCGGGTGTGGCTCAGCTTCATGCGGTTGCCGGTCCCGTAGGGGCCGCCGGTCCAGCCGGTGTTCACCAGCCAGACCCGCACATTGTGCTTCGCGATCTTCTCGCCAAGCATGTTGGCGTAGACGCTGGGTGGCAGGGGAAGGAACGGCGCCCCGAAGCAGGCCGAGAACGTCGCGGTGGGCTCGGTGACGCCCCGCTCCGTGCCCGCGACCTTGGCGGTGTAGCCCGACAGGAAGTGGTACATCGCCTGTTCCGGCGTGAGCCGCGCGATCGGCGGCATGACGCCGTAGGCATCGGCCGTGAGCAGCACGATATTGCGCGGGATGCCGCCGCGGCCGCCGGGCGCATGGTTGGCGATGTAATGAATCGGATAGCAGGCGCGGGTGTTCTCGGTGAGCGCGTCGGAGTCGTAGTCAATGGAACGGGTCACCGGGTCCAGCGTGACATTCTCGAGCACGGTGCCGAACCGGCGGGTGGCACCCCAGATCTCGGGCTCCGTTTCCGCCCGGAGCTTGATGACCTTGGCGTAGCAGCCGCCCTCGAAATTGAAGACGCCGGTGTCGCTCCAGCCATGCTCGTCGTCGCCGATCAGCTGTCGCTCCGGATTGGCGGACAGTGTCGTCTTGCCGGTGCCCGAGAGGCCGAAGAACACCGCCGTGTCGCCATCCTTCCCGATATTGGCCGAGCAGTGCATGCCGAGGATGCCCTGGCGGGGCATGAGGTAATTGAGGATGGTGAAGATCGATTTCTTCATTTCGCCGGCGTAGCGGGTGCCGGCAATGATCACGAGCTGCTTGGCGAAGTTGATGGCAATGACGGTGGAGGTGCGGCAGCCGTGCTTCTCCGGGCTTGCCTGGAACTCGGGCGCATGCAGCACGGTAAACCGGGGCTCGAAGCCGGCCAGTTCGGCGCGCTCAGGCCGGATGAACATGTTGCGGACAAAGAGCGCATGCCACGCGCTCGGCGTGTAGAAGCGCACCGGCAGCCGGCTGGCTGGTTCCGCGCCGCCGTAGAGATCCTGCACGAACAGCTCGGCGTCGCTGAGGTAGGCCTTCACGTCGGCATGCAGCCGGTCGAAGTCCTCCGGCTTCATCTTGGCATTCTTGTCCCACCAGATATCCGCGCTGGTCGAGGGCTCGTCCACCAGGAACTTGTCCTTGGCCGAGCGGCCGGTGTGCGGCGCGGTCTCGGCGGTAAAGGCCCCGCAATCGCTCAACCGGCCCTCGTGGCGACGCAGCGCGTGCTCCACCAGCTCCGGCTCGATCAGGTTGGCGTGAATGGTCTGGGCCGAAATGCCATGACGCGCATGGGAAGTGGCTTCAGGACGGACTGCGGTACGCTCGGTGGACATAAGCTCCTTCATGGTCGTTGACGCGCGGGCGCGTGACCGGGGTGGCGGCCGCGCTCCAGCGCATCCACCGCGGCAATGACGCTCATATTGACGATATCATCCACGCCGGAATCGCGCTCCAGCACGTGGATGGGGGCGGCCAGTCCCACCAGGATGGGGCCGATCGCGTGGGCGCCCCCAAGGCGGCCCAGCAGCTTGTAGCAGATGTTGGCCGCGTCCAGATCGGGAAAAATCAGCACGTTGGCCGGTCCCTGCAACCGGCTGAAGGGATAACGCTTTTGCAGCAGCGATTCCAGCACCGCCGTGTCGGCCTGCATCTCCCCGTCCAGCTTGAGGTTGGGCCGCATCCGGTGGAGTCGCTCGACCGCGTCGGCCACCTTCTGCTGGCTGGGGTGGCGGACCGAGCCGAAGTTGCTGAACGACAGCATGGCCACCCGCGGCTCGATCCCCAGTGAGCTCACATACTCCGCTGCCGCAATGGCAATCTGGGCGAGCCGGCCGGCGTCCGGGTCGATGTTGACGGTGCAGTCGGCAAAAAAATAGACCTCGCCGGCGGGACTCACCATCATGTAAATGCCGGCCAGCGCGGCGTCAGGCGACGCGCCCACCGCCTCGATGGCAGGCCGGATGGCCCGCGGGTAGTGCTGGTTTTCACCCACCACTACGGCATCGGCATCGCCTTGCGCCACCATCATGGCGCCGAAGTATTCCGGCTGGCGGAGCCGGTGCTCCGCTTCCTGCCGGGTGACGCCCCGACGCTGCCGCCGCATCCAGAACTGCTCGGCGTAATCCTGCAGCCGGTCGGAGGCGGCCGGATCGACGATGGCCAGGCCGTCGAGTGACACCTTGGCATCCTGCGCAGCTGCCTCGATGAGCGACTGCTCGCCGATCAGCACCGGGTTGGCGATCCCATCGTCGGCCAGGATGCGCGCCGCGCGAATTACCCGCGGGTCATCCGCGTCGGTCATGGCCACGCGCCGGGGATTGGCGGCGGCACGGTTCATCAGCCCGCGCATCACCGCGCGGCCATGGCCGAGCCGTGTCTCCAGGTGCGAACGGTATTCATCCAGATCCAGCAGCTCCGTGGCCGCGCCCGAGTGGATCGCCGCCCATGCCACCGCCGGCGCCACCCAGAGCAGCACCCGTGGATCAAAGGGCTTCGGGATCAGGTACTCCCGGCCGAAGCGGAGCGAAGGCAGGTTGTAGGCCCGGAGCACCACCTCGGGCACGTCTTCGCGCGTCAGCGCGGCCAGCGCGCGCGTGGCCGCCATCTTCATCTCTTCATTGATGGCGCGTGCCCGCACGTCGAGGGCGCCGCGGAAGATGAAGGGGAATCCCAGGACGTTGTTGACCTGATTCGGATAATCGGTGCGGCCGGTGGCAATGACGGCATCGGGGCGCACCTCGCGCACCACGTCCGGCATGATCTCTGGCGTCGGATTGGCCAGCGCAAAAACAATGGGATCGGGCGCCATCCGCTGGATCAGGTCGGCGGATACGGCGCCGGCGGCCGAAAGCCCCACAAAGACGTCGGCGCCCTCGAACGCCTCCTGCACGCTCGCGGGTGCATCGGCGTTGGCAAAGCGGGCCTTGTAGGGATCCAGCTTCTCGCGGCCCGGCCGGATCACGCCGTGCTGGTCACACATGACGACATTCTTCCGCTGCACGCCCAGCCGCACATAGTGCTCGGCGGTGGCTATCGCCGCAGCGCCGGCGCCCACGAAGACCACCCGCACCTCGCCGATATTCCGGCCGGTGACCTCGAGAGCATTGAGCAGCGCTGCTCCCGAAATGATGGCGGTACCGTGCTGGTCGTCGTGGAAGACGGGAATGGAGAGCGTCTCCCGCAGCCGCTCCTCGACCAGAAAGCAGTCGGGCGACTTGATATCCTCGAGATTGATGCCGCCGACCGCCGGCTCCAGCATCTGGCAGAACCGGATGATCTCCTCGGGATCGGGTGCATTGATCTCGAGATCAAAGACATCAAGGTCGGCAAAGGTCTTGAACAGGACGCCCTTGCCTTCCATGACCGGCTTGCCGGCCATGGGGCCAATGTTGCCGAGTCCCAGCACGGCGGTGCCGTTCGACACCACGGCCACCAGGTTGCCCTTGGCGGTGTAGCGATAGACGTCCTCGGGCCGGTCGCGGATGGCCAGGCAGGGCTCTGCCACGCCGGGCGTGTAGGCGAGCGAGAGATCGCGCTGGTTCTGGGTCGGCTTGGTGGCAACGACCTGGATTTTCCCTGGCCGCCCTTCCTCATGGTAGCGAAGGGCGTCGGCTCGGCGGTCGGGCGAAGGCGGCGGGTTCAGGGCATCCTCATGGTTCGACGGTCACATTCATGGGCCAGTGATACATGATCTGCACGGTATTCCGGTCCCGCTCACTTGGCTGGGCGACGGTCGGGTTGGAGAACATGATGTCCAGCGGGTTGGATGAGTGTCGCAGGATGCCGAGCGCATGCCCCAGCTCATGAATGGCCACGACGTTGAAGCAAGCCTGCGTCGCCGGCAGGTCAGGCAGGAAACGCGGCGCAATGTAGATGTGCAGCGGCGGGGTGAGCACCCGGGTGTCGGGATCGAGCGCTATGTCCGTTGCTGCCTGGCAGGCATCCGCCGAACCGAGCAGGATACCGCCGCTGCCCGGCGGGAGGCCGATCGTGGCGATCACGTCGGCATCGGCGGAGTCCTGCACTCGCTCACCGGTGAATTCGTGGTACAGGAACTGGCGTTGCCATACTGCGATCGCCGAGTCCACGTGCAGCGGAAGGTTGAGCGTGTCCTTGGCCCAGAACTTCAGCGGCATCCGATCTTCGGGCCAGTGGAATGAGATGGTGTCGCCAGGCCCGAGGATCTGGCGGAATTCATAGAGATCGCCACGCGTGGGCGACCCGATATCGGCGCAGGCCGCAAGCAGCAGCAGGCCCGCGCCGGCGGTCGCGAGGAGTGCGCGAGTATTCACCGGGACCCCCGCCTGACGCCGATGGAAAGCGATATACGATTCACGCCCTGCTCCAGCCCGAATCCCTGGGCACGCAACTCGTCGGTGACAAACCGGTGGTAGTCATAGCGAAGCGACACGACGGGATTCCAGGCGCGGCCATCTGAGAGCTGGTAGTCCATGCCGGCGCCGAACAGCGCCCGCATCGTCCCACCCTGGGCAAAGATGCCGGCATCGCTGGGGCCGCTGTAGTGAAGGACGCCGAGGCCCGCGCGCCACCGCAGTGACCTGGCGAGATCGCCGCTCATGTTGACCAGCGCACCCAGGGTCCAGATGCGGCCCTGGTCGATGTCCGAGCCCGGAATACTGGGAGTCGTGGTCGTCAGCGATGCCGTGCTGGCGGACGCCTCGAGGCCCATGGAGTAGCGGGAGCTCAGCGCAAAATCCACCCCGGCAAAGAGTGTTGGCGCGAGGCCGGGCCGGGTGGTGACCGGGGCAGTGAACACATCGCGCACAATGTCGGATGACCAGGTCACGCCGCCACGCACATAGTACGTGGTCTGGGCCTGGGCGGGCGCTACGGTGGTCGCCACCAGCAGCAGCGCCAGGGAATAGGGTCGTCGCATGGGAGGAAGATGCGCTCGCCGGGTGAAGGTGGTCAACGCGCGGGCCTGGCATAGCGCCGAAGCCGCTGGAGGGCACGCCGGTCGTTGGTGACCATGTCGTCGCCCTTGGGAGTTTCGAGGATCTTGGGGATCCCGGCGAATCGGGGGTCTCGCATGAGCCGCCGGAACGGTTCCGGCCCAAGCGAGCCCTCGCCAATCAGCTCGTGCCGATCCCGTCGAGAGCCAAAGGGAGTCTTGGAATCATTCAGGTGGAGGCAGGCCAGGTGCTCGATCCCGATCACCCGGTCCCACTCGGCCCAGACCTCGTCATAGTTGCCGACCAGGTCATATCCGGCAGCGTACAGGTGGCAGGTGTCGGCGCAGTAGGCGATCCGGCCCTGGAACTCCGCTGGCAGCAGGTCGCGGATCCGGGCCAGCTCCTCGAAGCTGCGACCAAGCGCGGTCCCGGTTCCCGCCGTAGTTTCGAGGTAGATGCGGACCTGGCCGGGAACCTGTTCGAGCGCCTGGCGGATGCCGTCGGCGTTCCGCTCGAGCCCACGGTCCCGGTCATCCATGTAATTTCCCGGATGGGAGACGACCCCGGGAATGCCCAGCAGCTCGCAGCGCTCGAGCTCCCGGGTGAACGAGGCGATGGAACGATCTCGCAGCGTCGGGTCCGGCGAGGCGAGGTTGATGAGATAGGAATCGTGCGAGACAACGGACGCCAGCGACTCGGCCGCGAGTGCAGCGTGGAAGGCATCGCGGAGCCCGGTGTCGAGCGACGGTTCGCGCCACTGATTGGGGGTCTTGGTGAACAGCTGGATGGCGGTCGCGCCAATGGCCGTGGCACGCGCGGGCGTCGCGTGCACGCCGCCCTGCGCCGACACGTGGGCTCCGAGCAGGTCCTGCTTTCGAGCTGATGGCATGCGGGCGTGACGGACTCCTCGTCGGATAACGTGAACCTGTCGGTGCTCCTGGTGGGGCATGCACCGTCGCGGCCAGCCGGGCTGGAAGTGGCGCTGGCACGCTCCGGCTTTCACGTCACGGAGGCCGACGACATCCAGCAGGCAGCTGCCACTGGCGCCATGCCGGACATTGCCCTTGCGACGCTGTCTGACGCGGCCGATGTGGCCACGATCATCGACAGACTGGCATACGGCTTCGGCCCGGGCGTTCCCCTGGTGGTGACACTCCCGCAGGATGCACCAGACGGGATTCTCACCGCGCTCCGCGCCGGTGCGGCCGACGCAGTGGTGGCACCGGTCAACCTGGGCGAGCTCTGTCTACGGCTCCAGCTCCGACGGGCTTCGAGGCGCGGCAGCCAGAGCGCGAGCGCCATGCTCGACGAATCGCTCCAGTTTGCGGCGACGCTGGTGACGGCCCAGCGGACTGAAGATGTGCTGCAGCGCATCTGCCGCCGGGTGGCTGACGCGCTCGACCTCGATCGTTGTGCCTTTGTGCTCACCGCGGGTGACAACGGCCGGGGCCGCGTCATTGCCGACGAGAGCCATGCCGGTATGCTGGATCTCGACCTCGATCTGGCGCGTTACCCCGAAATCGAGGAGGCCCGGCGCACCGGCGAGCCGGTTGTCATTCGCGACACCGGCACCGATCCACGCTTCGAGGGAGTGCGACACCACTGGCGGCTGGCCCCTCCCGCCGCCGTGCCCCAGTCACTTATCACCATTCCAGTCAAGCTCGACGGCGACGTTGCCGGTGTGTTTCTGCTCCGGCCGCGGTCGGCGCGCCTGACGCATGCGCAGGCCGGCCTCGACTTCGTCGCCCAGCTGCGCCAGGCGGGGGCCGCCGTGCTGGCCACGACGCGCCAGGGCACTGACTCCGGCTCTGATACGCTCGCCACTGCCGATGAACTCGAGGATCGCATGCGGCAGGAGGTCGAGCGATCCCGTCGCTACGCCCTCGGCTTCAGTCTCGTCCTGCTGGAGATGGACGACCCGCCCCAATCCGGCAGCACCGAGTCGCGCAACGAGGCCGAGCATCTCCACCGCCACCTGGCCGACCTCCTCCGCGACACCTTCCGGGCGCCCGACCTGGTCGCGCGCTTCAGCGGGAACGGCTTTGCACTCCTATTGCCCGAAACCGGCGCGTCCCAGGCGCTGGGTGCGGTGCGACGGCTGCGGGTGCGGCTGGGTGACGAGCCGGTCGATGGCCAGGTGGCCACCATCACCGCCGGCATTGCCGGCTTTCCGAATCCCTCGGCCAACGATGCCGGCGACGTGCTGGCGCTCGCAAGCGCGGCGCTGCTGCGTGCCCGCGCCCAGGCGGGGGAGCGGATCGGGGTAGCGGAGTGATGGCGCGCGTAGGGGTAAAGCCATGGCTTCGCCCCTGCATGGGCCATCACCGCCGCCGCAACCAGTCCAGCGGGTCCAGCGCCATCTGGTTCTCGCCCCGGATCTCGAAGTGCAGATGGGGTCCGTAGTCCGAATTTTCCCCGCCCACTGCACCCAGGATCTGGCCCTTCTTCACGTCGTCGCCCGCCTTTACCGTGGCACCCTGCAGGTGCGAGTAGATGGAGTAATAGCCGTTGCCGTGTTCCAGGATGACGGTCAGGCCATACGTGCCCATCGTCTCTACCAATCGCACCCGACCCGCCTCCACGGCATGCACCGGCGTGCCCGGCGCGGCGGCAATGCCGATGCCATTCCAGCGGATCACCCCGCCCTGTGGCAGCGTATCGCGCCCGAACTGGTAGACGATGCTGCCTTCCACCGGCCAATCCAGGCGGCCGAGACTCGCGGTCGTGAGTGCGCCGGCGATGGGCGCAGGCCTGCTGCCAGAGGCGCGGTTTCGCGCCGCCTCGTCCCGTGCCGCCTTCTCGAGTGCGGCGAGCACGTTGTTCAGTCGGCTCGCGTCCCGCTCCAGCTGCAGCAGCCGCTGCGCGTTGGCCCGGGCAGAGCGCTGCAGCGTGCCCAGGCGCTTCTCGCGGGCGTCAGCCAGGCGACCGTACTGGTTGAGCTCCTGCTCACGCTCCACCCGGGTCGCATCAAGCTGGTCCTTGACCATCACGATCTCGCGCCGCTGCTTGGCTACCCGGTCACGCAGGCGCTCCACGTCGGAGACCAGTGCCCGGTCCTGCTCGCTGGTGAGATAGAGGTACTTGTATCGCCGGAGGAGGTCGCCGAAGGATTCGGCGGTGAGCAGCACCTGCCAGGTGTGGAGCGACCCGCGCTTGTAGATGTCCACCAGCCGACGCTCGAGCACCGCCTTCCGCTCGGCCAGGTTGTCCTGCGCCAGTACCAGCTCGGCGGATGCCTGGTCCAGCTGCGAGGTCAACCCGCCTATCTGTCGCTCGATCTCCAGCACGATCCGGCTGGTGGACTGCTTCTGCCGCTCGATGTTGTCGAGCTCGTCCTCGACATCATGCACCTGGCCCTGCAGCTGCGCCTGCTGCCGCTGGAGCCGTTCGCGCTCGGCCTTGATCTCGGCCAGCCGCTGCCGGCTCTCCTGCAGCTCCCTGGCGGACTGCGCCTGTGCCACCGGCGCGGCGGCGACGCTGAGCAGGAGCAGCACCACGAGCCCCACAAGCCGCTTCACGCGCCGCGACGCTCCGTGCGGCCATCAACGAGGCGCAGGTGACGGCCCACGCTTACGAGACTGGCCAGCAGGCCCAGCAACACGCCGAACACCAGAATCAGAAGCATGTGGACGGGCTTGAAGAACATCAGTCCCGACAGGGCAGGGGCGCTGCGTGCGAACACGGCAAAGCCGGCATAGCAGAGCACGATGGCGAGCACGCCGCCAAGCAATCCCTTGAGCGCGCCCTCCAGGATGAACGGCCCGCGAATGAACCAGTTGGTG
>DASSOW010000245.1:0-3520 GCA_035700175.1 Gemmatimonadales bacterium
CGAGCTTGATGCCCACCTGTCGCAGCTGTTCCTGGGCCATGACACTTATGTCGCGCCGCATGATGCTCGACGATGGCACGATGACCGAGAGTGCCAGCGGCCGCCCGCCCCGGTCGAGCGTTCCGTCGCCATCGGAATCGCGCCACCCAGCCTCGCGCAGCAGGCGCCTGGCGCGGGCCAGGTTCTGCCGAGGCGCCTTCGGTGAGACATGCCCGAGCCAGAGCATCTGGGACACCGGGCCGTACGGGACGACGCTGTAGGGGCCGAACTGTGAGAGCGCCATGGCCTGGCGGTCGAGCGACAGCGTGATGGCCTGCCGAACGCGGGCATCTCCCAGCACCGGGTGCGTGTGTGACGTGTCAGCCGGGTCACGGTAGTTGAAGAGGAAGTAACCCAGCAGGTCGGACGGTGTGGTGATGAGCCGGAAGTCGCCACTGCGTTCGAGCCGGCTGCGATTGGTCATCGGCGGGACTACCGAGGCCATGGCATCGGCTTCGCCGCTGAGCAGCAGGTTCATGCGGGCCGCGGGATCGCTGGCGGTCCGGAAGATGACGCGCGCCAGTCCCGGCCGGCCCAGGAAGAAGCCGGGTTCGGCGGCGAGCTCCACCGATTCCCCTGGTACGCTCCGCACCCAGCGGTAGGGACCGTCGCCGACAGGCGCCCGCACAAAGGGCGAACGCTCCATTGCATCGGGCGAGAGCGATGCGAGCAGGTGTGCGGGAATGGGCTGGACGTAGTACGTGGCATCAAAGAACTGCTCGCCGTACACATCGTCAAACGAGATGACGACGCGATGGTCTCCCTCGGCCCGCACGTCGCTGAGGTGGCGCAGCAGGGCGGCCAGTGACGGCGCGATCTGCGGATCACGCGCCCGCTGGAAGGTGAACACCACGTCGCGGGCGGTGACCGGGACGCCGTCGTGCCAGCGGGCGCGAGGATCCAGGTCGAAAACCAGCGTGAGGGAATCGCGGCGGCTCCAGCTGCGGGCCAGCTGCGGCTCATAGCCCTGTTCATCGCTGGTGGCGCGTCCCGGCTTCCGCACGGCGAGCCGCAGGAACAGCTGGTCCGCCAGTTCCTGGTTGGCCCGGGTGTTGGCCGCGCCCTCGATCAGCGTGGGCACCGGGACGGTGGCCTGCTCGCCGGTGACAATGACGATGGTTCCCCCGGCCGCCTGGGCGTCGAGCCGGGCGCATGAGGGAAGCAGCAGGATGGCAGCGAGGGTCAGGGTCAGCCGGCGCACCGAAGGCCACTCCAGGATGAGGGTCGCGAGCGCGTCATCAATTGCAATGTGGGAACGCGAGCGGTGCGCGTCCAGCGGTCAGCGGCGCCAGGTCCACTCCGGCGACCGGAACTGGACGGCATGCTGCCCGGCCAGCGCGCGAACGGTGGCCGACGGTCCGCGAAGCTCGTGCCATGTTCCCGGCCAGGCTGCTGCCGCCCTCGAGACGGCGGACGCCGCCTCCTCGAATCCCACCGGCCGGCCCAGCTCGGTTGCGAGCGTGGAGCAGTGCGGCTCGGTGGCGGGCCCGGTTGCCACCTCACTCACGAGGTCCTGGCCGCCCGAGAGCAGCAGCGAGCCGTGCTGCAGAAGGGCGCCGTTCTGCCGGAACTGCGCACTGCCCACCAGCTTGCCCGAGGCGGTCATCACCTCGCCGCCCACCGGATTGGCGAAGCAGGCACCGGCGTCGAGCGGACGGGAGCCCATGCTGGCCGGTGCGAGCACGGCGTGCACACCGAGCGACTGCACGGCGCGTTGCAGCATGGCGTGAATGAGGCGATATGCGCGGGCAAGGTCGCCGAAGGCGGACGCGGGGGCAGCGACGGCGTAAGTCAGTTCTTCCGCGTGCCACACCGCCCGGCCGCCGGTGGGGCGACGCACCGTGGCGAGACCCCGTGCCGCGATGGCATCGCGGTCATAGCGGCGGAGCGCCGGCTCGTGCCGGCCAAAGGACAGGCACCACGGATCCCAGCGATAGAGGCGCAGGACGGCATGGCCCCCAGCCGCCTGGTCGAGCAGGGCGGAGTCGTACGCCATGTTGGACCAGCCGCTCCTGGGTTCGTCGTCCACCCAGAGTTGCCACTCCAGTGGCGCCACAGCCGCCGCGGCTGCGGCTGGGCGAGGATCAGCGCCCAGCACGGGCCCGTCGCTCAGGCACTGCTGTACGACTCGTTCCAGGTGCAGACCAGGTTGCGGTCACCCCATGCGCCGTCCACCCGCGAGACCCAGGGCCAGACCTTGTGGCTGCGCGACTCCGGTGTGGGGAAGGCGGCGCGCTCCCGCGCGTAGGGTCGATCCCACTGATCGGCTGTGCACTGGGCCAGCGTATGGGGCGAGCCCTTGAGCAGGTTGCGCTCCCGATCCGCCTTGCCCGCCTCGATTTCCCGGATCTCTTCCCTGATGGCGATCATCGCATCACAGAAGCGATCCAGCTCCTCCTTCGATTCGCTCTCGGTCGGCTCGACCATGAGGGTGCCCGCCACCGGGAACGAGACCGTTGGCGGATGGAACCCGAAATCGATGATGCGCTTGGCGATGTCCTCCACCTCGATCCCGGCGCTCTGCTTGAAGGGCCTCATGTCGAGGATGCACTCATGGGCGATGAGGCCGTGCGCGCCGCTGTACAGGAGGTCGAAGTGCCCCTCCAGCCGCTTGGCGATGTAATTGGCGTTGAGGATCGCCATGATGGTGGCCTCGCGAAGCCCTTCCGAACCCATGAGCGCGATGTAGGCCCACGAGATGGGGAGGATCATGGCACTGCCCCATGGCGCGGCGGAGATGGTGCCGCATGCGGCGCCATGGTGCAGGTCCACCACCGGATGCCCGGGCAGGAAGGGCGCGACGTGCGCAGCCACGCAGATGGGACCCATGCCGGGTCCGCCGCCGCCATGCGGAATGCAGAAGGTCTTGTGCAGGTTCAGGTGACACACGTCCGCACCGATGTCGGCCGGCCGGCAGAGACCCACCTGCGCATTCATGTTGGCGCCGTCCATGTACACCTGTCCGCCGTGCTCGTGCACCACCCGGCAGATCTCGCGGATGGAGCTCTCGAAGACGCCATGCGTCGACGGGTAGGTGACCATGAGGGCCGCGAGGGTATCGCGATGCTCGGCGGCCTTGGCCGTGAGGTCGTCCACGTCGATGTTGCCCTGCTCATCGCTGCGGACATTGACCACCCGCATTCCCGCCATCACCGCGCTCGCGGGATTGGTGCCGTGGGCTGACGTGGGGATGAGGCAGGTCAGGCGCCCCGTGTCGCCGCGGGCCGCGTGGAACGCCCGGATCACCATGAGGCCGGCAAACTCACCTTGCGCTCCAGCGTTGGGCTGCAGCGAGACCCGCGCGAACCCGGTGATCTCGGCCAACTGGTCTTCCAGCTGGGAGAACAGGACCTGGTAGCCCTGCGCCTGCGCCTGCGGTGCGAAGGGATGGAGCCGGTTGAACTCGCGAAAACCGATCGGGATCATCTCGGTGGTCGCGTTCAGCTTCATGGTGCAGGAGCCGAGCGGAATCATGGCCGAC
>DASSOW010000246.1:0-15898 GCA_035700175.1 Gemmatimonadales bacterium
CATGAAGTTTACCGGATGCTATCACGGCCATTCCGATGCACTGCTTGCCTCGGCGGGGTCGGGTGTGGCAACGCTGTCGCTTCCTGATTCGCCTGGTGTTTCACCGGCCGTGGTCGCCGATACCCATCTCGCACCATACAATGACCTCGACCCAGTTGCCGCGCTCTTCCGTGACCACGGCGACCAGATTGCCGCCGTGCTGGTGGAGCCGGTCGCCGGCAACATGGGGGTGGTGCCGCCGCTGCCGGGATTCCTCGAGGGACTGCGCCGGCTGACGACAGCGTTCGGCGCACTACTCATTTTCGACGAAGTGATGAGCGGCTGGAGGGTTCATCCGGGTGGGGCGCAGGCGCTCTACGGCATTGCTCCGGACCTGACCACGCTGGGGAAGGTGATGGGTGGAGGATTTCCTGCTGCTGCCTTCGGCGGCCGTCGAGAGATCATGGAGCTCGTGGCGCCGCGGGGCAGCGTGTACCAGGCGGGCACCCTTTCCGGGAACCCGGTCGCCATGGCTGCCGGACTGGCAAACCTGGAGTTGATCAGCGAACCCGGTGCCTGGGCGCGCGCGGAAGCGTGGGCACGGGAGGCGGCCGCTATCCTGGAGAGGACGGCGTTGGCGCACGGCGTGCCGCTCACGGTCCAGCGGGTCGGGACCATGTTCACTCCATTCTTTACCGATCAGCCGGTGCGCAACTTCGTCGACGCGCGCCGGTCCGACCGCGAGGCATTCGCGCGATTCTTCCAGGCCATGCTCCTTGCTGGTGTGTACCTGCCGCCGTCGCCGCTCGAAGCAGCATTTTCGTCCATTGTGCACGATGCTGATGCGCTCGAGCATTTCTCGAATGCCGTCCGGGCCGCGCTCTCGTGCTGATGCCTGATGCGATTGTCGTGGGTGCCGGGGTGGCAGGCCTCACGGCGGCGGTTGAATTGCGGCGCGCCGGCAGGACGGTGCAGGTGCTCGAAGCGTCCGGGCGTATCGGTGGATTGGCGCAGACGGAGCGGCACCGAGGATTCCTGATCGAACGGGGACCCGGGTCGCTCAGCCAGCCATCGCCGGAGGTGAGAGCGTTGCTCGAGCTGGTGGGGCTCTGGCCCCGGCGCCTCACGCCGCTGCCGGTCACGGCCAATCGCTGGACGGTCCGCAACGGCAGCCTGGTACCGATCCCGCGCTCGCCGCTTGAACTGCTGCGCTCGCCGCTGCTGTCAGCCGGGGGCAAGTTGCGGCTCGCGGGAGCCTTCGTATCACACCGGCCCGCAAGCGAAGACGAATCATTGGGCACGTTCGTCAGCCGCCGTCTTGGTCGTGAGGCGCTCGAACGACTCGCTGATCCGTTCCAGCAGGGCATCTTCGCTGGTGACCCCGACCAGCTTTCCATGTCGCACGCCTTTCCCGGGCTCGTTGCCATGGAAGCGGAGCACGGTTCATTGGCGCGTGCGGCCGTGAGGGGACGAGGTTCGCGCCGTACCATGGTGTCGTTTCCCGGTGGCGTCGCCGACCTCCCCGCAGCCCTTGCAGCACAGTTGCTGCTGCCAGTACGCACCGGGGCAACCGTGCACTCCGCCGGCCAGCACCGTGACGGCTGGGAAGTCGAGCTGGATGACGGCGAACGGCTGGTTGCACAGGAGCTCGTGCTGGCCGTGCCCCCGCGCGAGCTGGGCTTGCTGTCAGTCAATGCGGACCTTGTTTCCTCGCTTGCGCAACTCACCAGCATGCCTGCGGCCTCGATCGCTACGGTCGCCCTTGGGTTCCAGCGCTCCAGCGTGGCGCACCCGCTGGATGGTGTCGGCGTGCTCACGCCTCACTGCGAGCACCGTCAGGCGCTCGGCATCCTGTTCGCGTCGAGCTGTTTCCCCGGGCGGGCGCCGGAGGGACATGTGCTCCTCACTGTCCTGATCGGCGGCGTGCGACAGGCCCAGCTCGTACATGTCCCGGACCAGGCCCTGATTGACATCGCCACCAGGGAAGCGGCGTGCCTGCTGGGCGCAACGGGTTCTCCCGAGCTCAGCCTGGTGTCGCGCTGGCCCGCGGCCATCCCGCAGTTTGACCTCGGACACGGCCGCCGTGTGGAAGCGGCGCTGGCCATCGAACAGGCGAATCCCGGGCTGGCGCTGGCCGGTGCCTGGCGCACCGGGACCGGCCTGGCCGCGGCATTGGAGAGTGGGGTTTACGCCGCTCGCCGGCTCGAGGGGTTGGTGGCAGCGTGACGGGGTCGCTGAGGATCGGCACTCGCGCAAGCCGGCTGGCACGCTGGCAGACCGACCGGATCGCCGCGCTCCTGCATGCCTCCGGCGTCACGACGCAGGCGGTCGAGATTCGCACCACCGGCGACCTGGTGGGCGACGTGCCGCTGCCCAGAATCGGTGATCGCGCGCTCTTCACCCGCCAGCTGGATGAAGCCCTGCTCGATGAACGCATCGACCTGGCGGTGCACTCGCTCAAGGACCTGCCTACCCGGCTTCCTGACGGCGTCGTACTCGCCGCCATCGGTGAGCGCGCCGATCCGCGGGACGCGCTCGTGGCCCGGGATTCCGCGGCGCTCGCCGCGCTTCCGACCGGCGCCGTCGTGGCGACCAGCAGTCTCCGGCGCCGAGCGCAGTTGCTGCGTGCCCGTCCCGACCTGTCTGTGCCGGACCTGCGTGGCAACGTCGAAACCCGACTCGGCAAGCTGGACCAGAACGCCGACTGGTCCGCGATCGTGCTGGCCTCGGCCGGACTCGATCGACTCGGGCTGGGCCAGCGCATCAGCCAGCGCCTGCCCATCGAACTCATGCTGCCGGCGCCAGGGCAGGGTGCGCTCGCCGTGACGACTCGGCGTGACGACACGCACACCTCCCAGCTCCTGCGCACGCTGGTGCAGCGGCCCGACGTGGCTGCGGCAGTGACCGCTGAGCGGAGCTTTCTCGGTGCGCTGGAGGGCGGATGCCACGCGCCCATCGCCGCGTTTGCCAGTACGGAGGGTGGCACGCTGCGTCTGCACGGGCGCGTGCTGTCGCTGGATGGCCGCGACTGCCTGGATGAGATCGAGGAAGGGAGCATCGCCGGTGACGGGCCCGCACGGGCAGGACTGCAGCTGGCTGAACGCCTGATCCGGCAGGGTGCCGAGCAACTGCTCGGCGACGCTCGCACTCAGCCGGGTGGCATAGCGTGAGCAGCGAGCGGATCGTGAATACGCTCAGCAGCGACGCACTCGACGGGCTCGAGCGCGGGCTCGATACGGTGGGCCTGAGGGTGGTGCACCATCCCCTCCTCAGGTTTGAGACTGATGAATTCAGCGCAGCGCTCGCCGGAGCCGTGGCAATCCTGGACCGCTTCAACGCAGTTGCACTCACCTCCCCTCGCGGGGCGGCGCTGTATGGCAAGGCGGTGCGCGAGGCAGGGCTGGCTTCGCCGCCGGTGTGGGCCAGCGGCCCCGCCACCGCGAGTGAGGTGCAGGACCTGTCGCCCATACATGAACCGGATTCGACCGCACCAGATGGCGCCGCGGCGGCGCTCGGACGCATGATGCTCGCCCACGGTGTGTCCGGGCCGGTCCTCTTCCCCTGCGGGGAGCAGCATCGCGATGTGCTGCCTGAAATGCTCCGGACCGCCGGCGTGGAGGTGAACGAGCTGGTGTGCTATCGCGCCGTGCTCGCGCCTGCTGCCCAGCTCCGCTCGGCTGCGGCCAGCGGTGATGTGATCCTCGTCGGCAGCGGACGGGTGGCGGCTGCGCTTGCCGATGTCGTACCCGCTTCCGAGCGACCGATGCTCGTGGCCATCGGACCGGTGACGGCGGAAGCCGCCGCCACCGCCGGATGGATTCCCGCCGCCGCCGCCGACGAGCCGACCACTCACTCACTGCTGCAGGCGCTGCAGGGCCTGCTGCGTCCGGCTCACGGCGCTCCGCAATGACGCGGCCGCTGCTGCTCCGCGCCATCGCCGGCGAACCGGTGCCGAGACCCCCCGTCTGGATGATGCGGCAGGCGGGTCGCTATCTCCCGGAGTATCGGGCCATCCGCGAGCGCGCGAGCTTTCTCGAGATGGTGCGCACGCCAGCGCTCGCCGCGGAAGTGACCATTCAGCCGGTGGAGCGGCTCGGTGTCGATGCGGCCATCATCTTCAGTGACATCCTGGTCATTCCTGAAGCCCTCGGCATGGAACTCGTCGTGGAAGAGGGTACGGGACCGCGCTTTCCCTCGCCGCTCACGTCGCCGGCTGATGCCGCGCAGCTCCGTCCGTTCGACCCGTCAGCGGTGGGGTATGTGTATCGGGCCATCGAAGCGACTCGCCGCGAACTGAATGGCCGGGTGCCCATCATCGGATTCGCTGGGGGACCGTGGACGCTGTTCGCCTATATGATCGAGGGACATGGCACGCGGCAGTTTTCGCGTGCCCGCCGTTGCCTGGTGGAAGAGCCGGCGTTCGCACAACGCATGCTGGCCACGCTCGCCGACGCCGTCGCCCGTCACCTGATTGAACAGGTGCGCGCCGGTGCGGAGATGGTCCAGATCTTTGAATCGTGGGCCGGCATCGTCTCGCCAGCTGACTACGAAGCCTTCGTGCTTCCGGGGCTCGCCGCGGTGGTTGACCAGGTGCGCGACTGCGGCGTGCCAGTCGTGGTATTCACACCGGGCGCCGGCGCCCACCTGGCACGGACCTGCAGCGTCGCGAAGCCAGATGTGCTGGGCATCGACTGGCAAACCCCGATCCAGCTCGCGCGGAGCGTCGTTCGCGATACCGCCATGGCAGTGCAGGGAAACCTGGATCCCTGTGCGCTGTATGCCTCGCCGGAGGAGATCGAGCGGCGAACGAAACAGATGCTGGGCGAATTCGAGGGCCTGCCGTACATCGCGAACCTGGGGCACGGCATCCTGCCAGATGTGCCGCCCGAGCACGCGCAGGTCTTCGTGGACACGGTGCGACA
Organism: Gemmatimonadales bacterium; assembly: GCA_035700175.1. Classification (GTDB taxonomy): domain Bacteria; phylum Gemmatimonadota; class Gemmatimonadetes; order Gemmatimonadales; family GWC2-71-9; genus CAMLHP01. The sequence goes on from DASSOW010000246.1 coordinate 4,902, forward strand.
GTGGCGGCATGCCGACGCCCCGGCGGTGGCGCGGGCGTGAACCGGCGCAGCGCAGCTGAGTGGGTGAGGTCTGTTCACGACGAAGCAACTGCCCTGTTCGAGCAGCTGGACGGCGGCATCACGTTCCAGTCGAGGGAGTGGGAGCGGCCGGGCGGCGGCGGTGGCGTTTCCCGACTGCTGGTGCAGGGGAAGACGTTCGAGAAGGCGGGCATCAACCGGTCGGTGGTCCATGGTGCGGACAGCGACCGATCTGGTTCGTTCTTCGCGGCCGGTGTCAGTCTGGTCGCCCATCCGTGGAATCCCCACGTCCCCACGGTACACCTGAACGTGCGCTACCTCGAGCGCGAGGCCGCAGATGGTGAGCTCACCCGGTGGTTCGGCGGCGGCACCGACCTGACACCTACCTGGCCGCACCCGGACGACGCGATTCACTTCCATGGCGTGCTGCGCGATATCTGCAGTCGGCATCATGCCCAGTTCTATCCCAGGTTCAAGCGCTGGTGTGACGAATATTTCGTGAATCCGCACCGTGGTGGCGAAGCACGGGGCGTAGGCGGCATCTTCTTCGACGACCTCGTGCCCGGGGATGATCTCGAGGCGTCGGCCCTCGCCGCATTCGTGGACGAGGTCGGCCGCTCCCTCGGGGCGGCTTACGCGCCGATCGTACTAAGACGGCGGGACACGCCGAGCACCGACGAGGACCGGCAGCTCCAGTTGTTCCGCCGCGGCCGCTATGTGGAGTTCAACCTGCTGCATGATCGCGGGACCCGTTTCGGCCTGCAGACCGGGGCGCGCATGGACAGCGTCCTGATGAGCCTGCCGCCGCTTGCATCATGGCCCGGAACGGCCGACTTTCCCGGGCATTCACCGGGCGCGCAACTTCGGGAGATGCTTCGGCCCCGCGACTGGGCCGCCGCTGATTTGCCGGAGGACAGCAAGGAGATGCGCCTGGCCTGACTCGAGCCGGAGTGCCGCATGAGCCCACGACGCCTGCCCGCAGTCATTCTCTGCCTTCTCACAGCCTGCCAGGGCCAGTCCGCCCCACCTCGCCAGACGTCCGACGCCGCTGCTCCGCCGAGCCAGGACACGTCGCGCCCGCCCGGCGTCTCGGCGACGGGAGCGCCCAACATCCGGAATCCGCCTGCGGTCATGTCGCATGGCGAGGCCAGCGTCGGCACGCCCAGCGACACGGTAGAGCAGACGGCGCTCGCGCCGGCGCGATCGACCTCGCGGCTCCACAAGGTGCGCTTCGAGACCGTGCACGTCCGCCACATGATCTCGCCCGGCCGCGTCTACGAGGCCTGGACGTTCAACTCGCAAGTGCCGGGGCCCGTACTGCGGGTGACGGTTGGCGACACGGTGGACTTCACCATCGTCAACAAGGCGCCCATTCCGCACTCGATGGATTTTCACGCCGCCGAGATTGCGCCGAGCCGGGCGTACGTCAACATCCTGCCGAACGATTCGCTGCAGTACCGATTTGTCGCCCGGGTGCCGGGCGCATTCATGTACCACTGCGGCACCGCGCCCACTGCGGCCCACATCGCCAACGGCATGTACGGGGCGCTGATCGTCGATCCGGTCAAGCCGCGGCCCAGGGCAACCGAATTTGTACTGGTCCAGAGCGAGTTCTACCTGGGGCCGAAGCACGGGCCGGATTCGGTGCAGGCGCTCGACTGGAAGCGCATGCTCAATGACTCCCCGGACTTCGTCGTCTTCAACGGCCTGGCCAACCAGTACGCGTCGCACCCGCTCGAGGTCGGCGTCAACCAGCCGCTGCGCTTCTACGTGGTCAACGCCGGTCCCAACCGGGTTTCGGCCTTCCACGTGGTCGGCGCGATTTTCGATCGGGTGTTTCTCGACGGATCTGATCGGCCGCTCCAGGGCGTGCAGACATTCGACGTTCCGACCGGTGGCGGCATGATCTTCGAGACCCACCTGGTGGAGCGGGGGATCTATCCGTTCGTGTCCCATGCTTTCGCGGACGCGACGAAGGGGGCGGTAGGGATGCTGGAGGCGAAGTGAGCTGAGAGCTGAGAGCTGAAAGCTGAAAGCTCAGGGCTGAAAGCTGAAAGCTGCTGGAGCTAGCTTCGCGTCCGGCGTCCGGCGTCCGGCGTCCGGCGTCCGGCGTCCGACGCTCGACGCTCGACGCTCGACGCCTGACTTGCTACCTTTCCCGCCACCGGGGCGGTAGCTCAGCTGGGAGAGCACCGGCTTTGCAAGCCGGGGGTCGTGGGTTCGAACCCCATCCGCTCCATCGTCAATATTCCCCAAGCTCGCGTTGTGCAGCCTGTTGCACTCCCGCCGTTTCATGCTGAGCGCCCGCTACGTTTCTGGCCGGTTGCCGCTGCGACGCCACAGCGGCGATGGCCTCCGCCCGCCGGCTCAGGCCTGACGTTTTCCTGCCCAAGTTCTTCCACCGCATCGAGTTGACGCGCAAGTGACGCTCTGGCCCGGTGGTTGCCATCCACCCCGGCATCCTCAACACCGAGTGTCCGATGCGTGTCCGCCTGCTGGTGGCCCTGACTGGTCTCGCCCTCGTCCTCGTGGCGCAGTCTGCCCGGGCCGAGAGTCTTGGGGTTGCCGTCGCACCGGACGGCACCTATTCCGACAACGTGTTCGCTGCACTTCTGCGCCAGACCCAGGACAAAGCAGAGAGTGACAGCACCAAGGCGCCTGTCACGCTGCTCGCCGCTGCGGGCGGAGCCCTGGGGCTGGCTGGTTATTTCGTGCTCAGCAGTGGCGACACCCCCGTGCTCGGCGGGAACCAGATCAATCCTCCGGGCGGCACCTTCATCCCCTCCGACGGCGATCCGTCCAGCCCGACGATCCCGCCGCAGGATGGCGGACCCAATGGCGAGCCAGCCCCGCTGGGGCCGACGCTGACCGACCCGGACCCGACTATTCCGGGCACCACCGCGCCGGAACCGATCACCATGAGTCTGCTCGCGAGCGGGCTTGCAGGCATGGGAGGCGCATCACTCCTGCGCCGGCGCCGGACACGCTGAGCCGCACCTGGCCCGCCCACGCGCCTCCCGAAGTCCGGGAGGCGCGCTTGTTTTCCCGGCCACCCGGCTCCGCTATTGTTCCCCCTCGATGGTGATCCCACCTGAAGTGCCAGGCTTGGTACTGCTCGCCACTGCTGCAGCGCTGGCGGGAGGCCGCCCAGCGCGCCTGCTCGGGGCGGGAATTCTTGCCCTCGCGTTCGGAACGGCAAGCGCGAGGGTAGCGCTCCAGCTCGGTCCCGATTCCATCCTGACCGCTGACCTGTTGCTTCCATTGGCATCGAGCGCCCGCGCAGTGGATGGCGGGCTGGCGGCGAGCGGCCTGCTGGCGGCGGCCAGTGCACTTCCGGGCGCGCTTCGCCACGTCGCGACCATCCGGCAATGGGCCCTCGCGCTGCTCCTGCTGGCTGGGCTGGTCATGTCGGCTGACGCCTCCACCGAGCTGATGCGCTCGGGGAGCTGGCCGGCTACGCTCGCCGTGGTGACTGTCGTCCTGGTTATCGGCCTGCTCGCGCTCCGGCTGCAGTCATCTGAAAGGTGGCGCGCCTTTTCACGCCGACTCTGCCGAGCGCTCTGGGGTCCGCTCCCCACGCCAGGCGCCGGCGGCGGCGCGCTCTGGCTTGGTCTCGCGTCGTTGGGCGTGCTGGTCTCGCTCACAGCGCCACACGCACTGCTGATACTGGCAGGTGCAATCATCGCGGCTGTAGCCGCTCACGTGGGATTTCGCCGGCTCGGCGCCGTCGGCAAGCTGCCGCTGCTCCCGCTTGTCGCCATCCCGGCGCTCCTCGTGGTGGCGTACTATCTCCACCTCATCGCCGGCCCCATTGGTCTTGCGGTCGGTGCGTTGTCCGAGGTGCCACTCAGTCCGGCCGCACAAGTGATGCTGGCGCCGTGGCTCATCGTGCCGGCAGCGCTGTTCGCCGGACCGATCGCGCTGCGACGATGGTTGCCAGGCAGCGCGTGTGCGCTCGTGGGCGTGGCGCTGCTGCTGCGCATCGGCCATCCTCTACTGGGTGACGCACTGCCGGGGTGGGAGACGCTGTTCATCCCGGCCGGCGTGCTCATGCTCTGGCTCGCGGCACTCGCGGGGGCGTGGAATCCTGCGGCCGGGATCGCGGCCTGGATGGTGGCGCTCATGGTGGTTCCCGCGGCAGCAGCGGGGGCGTGGTGCCTGGCCGTGGCGGCGCTGGCGCTGGTGCTTCGTCGGAAGGCCACCGGCAATGCAGGCCTCGCGCTGGCGCTGCTGGCGGCGGGAAGTGGCGCGGCCGGTGCGGCAGCGGCGTTCGCGGCGCTGCTGCAGCACCAGGTGGTGTACGCCGCCACGGCTGCGATCGCCGCCCTGCTGCTCGTCTTCGGCGCTGATGCCGACGAGCCGGTGATATATTCCGCGGGTTCACCCGATCTGACTGCTCATTCAGGAGCTGCCCATGGCGTTCACGCTTCCTCCTCTCCCCTATGACTACGCCGCACTCGAGCCGCACATAGACGAACAGACCATGCGGATCCACCATGACAAGCACCACGCCGGCTACGTCAATAATCTCAACGCCGCGCTCGAGGGGAACGCCGAGCTGCAGAAGCTGAGCGTCGAGGCGCTGCTGAAGGACATCAACGCTGTCCCCGAGAAGATCCGTACCGCCGTGCGCAATAATGGCGGTGGCCACGCCAACCACACCCTGTTCTGGGAAATCATGACGCCTGGCGGCCCGTCCGAGCCGAGCGGCGCGCTGGCCGACGGCATCAAGAAGGCCTTCGGGGGCCTCGCAGAGTTCAAGGAGCAATTTGCCAAGGCTGCCACGACGCGCTTCGGCAGCGGCTGGGCCTGGCTCGTGGCCAGCGGCAACGGATCGCTCGCCATCGAGAGCACCGCCAACCAGGATTCCCCCTTGATGGAAGGCAAGAAGCCCATCATCGGGATCGACGTGTGGGAGCACGCGTACTACCTCAAATACCAGAACAAGCGCGCCGACTACATCTCGGCGTGGTGGAACGTCCTCAACTGGGCAGAGGCCGCCAAGCGACTCTAGCCCATGCCCTCCCTACTGCGCCTGTGCCTGCCCGCCATTGCCCTGCTTGCCGCGTGCCATATCGAGAAGCGGGTGCCGGCCGGGCCGGTGCAGGAAGAGGAAACCATCCGGGCCGTCATTCTTCGCTATTACCACGGCGCCCTGAACCAGGACTCGGCCGCGGTCGCCAATGCCGTGTCCGATTCGGTGCAGGTCCTGTTCGAGCGTGACGGCGGCTGGCAGCACATTCACGGCGCCGCGGCCTGGGCCCGGGCCGCGGCCCGGGCCGCCGCAGTGCACGTAGGCGAGCCATCGCGCATTGACATCCGCCAGGAGGACGACCTGGCGTCGGCGTGGGTGCAGGAGAGGGGACCCACATCCGCACGTACATCGCACCTGCTGCTGCAGCGGGTGGGCGGCAGCTGGCAAATCGGGGGCATTGCCACCGTCCCGAGCGCGTCCAGCCGCTGACCGTTTCCATGTCCTGCTGATGACGTCAGGTACTGCTGTCCTGGCGACGCTCGCCGAGGCGCTCGCCGGCACCACCGACCCCGCGCGCGGTGCCGAACGGGCCGCAGGCGCGCTGCGTGATGGCCTGCGTGCCGACCGCGTGACTGTCTGGCGGCTTGAGCGCACCAGCGGCGCGCTCGTCGCGATCGGCCAGTCCCCCGCGGGCAGTACGTCCCATCCAGCCATCGTTGATCCCGCCGTGCTGCAGCAACGCGACCCTGCCAGTGCGCTGCGTCCCGTGGTGCGGCACGGCCAACTGCTCGGCGTTGTGCAGGTGACGCCGGCGGCGCGAGCCGATGCCGGCGTGCTGGACGCAGCGGTGCCGATGCTGGCGCTTCACCTGGGTGCGATCCGGACAGCCGAGGATTTCGCCCTGGAGGTGGCCGAGCGAAACCGTGAGGTGGAGCAGGCGTGGCGATTCGCAGACCTGGTCATTGACTCGCTGCCGGTGGGCCTGTACGTGGTGGACCGCGAGTACCGGGTCCGCATCTGGAACCGCAAGCGCGAGACGGGGACCCAGGGGCTTCGCCGCGAAGCCACGATGGGGCGCAGCGTGTTCGAGGTGCTCACCCGCCAGCCGCCGGACGTCCTGCGCGCCGAATTCGACGAGGTGCTGGACGAGGGCGCGGTGCTCCGCAGCGAACTGAACGTGGAGACGCCCGAGGGGGTACGCATCTATCGGCAGACCCGGCTGCCCATGCGCCTTGGGGGTGACCGAGTGAGCCACGTCGTCACCATCGGCGAGGACGTGACCGAGTGGCGCACGGCGGAGGCCCGGATCCTCCTGAACGAGAAGCTGGCGGCCGTGGGCCAGCTCGCCGCCGGCGTCATGCACGAGATCAACAACCCGCTCGCCACCATCGGCGCCTGTGTCGCCGCCATCGAGGGGCGGCTCTCCGACGCGCGGTTCACCAACCGGACCGTGGCTGATTACCTGGCGCTCATCAGCCGGGAAGTGGACCGATGCACCAGCATCGTTGATGGCCTGCTGGACTTCAGCCGGCCACGTGCCCATGCCAAGGCCAGCACCACCCTCAATGAGCTCGTCGAGCACACCCTGACGCTGCTCGAGCCGCAGAAGCGTTTCCGCGGCGTGAGTGTCGAGCGAGCTCTCGATCCCGCGCTCCCCCCGGCAATGGTCAACCGTGAGCAGATCGTGCAGGTGCTCGTCTCCCTGATGATGAACGCGGCCGACGCCATGGACGGCGCGGGACGGATGACTGTCACGACGGGCCGCACCGATGATGGCGGAGTCTTCGTGGCCGTGGCAGATTCAGGGCCCGGCATGAGCGCGTCCACGCGGCAGCGGATCTTCGAGCCATTTTTCACCACCAAGCAGCCGGGGCGGGGAACGGGCCTCGGCTTGTCCATCTGTTATGGCATCGTGCAGGAGCACCAGGGCATGATCGACGTGGAAAGTGAGCCGGGCGCCGGCGCGCTCTTCCGGGTGCGGCTGCCGGCAGCCGGGGAAACCGGATGAAGATTCTCGTGATCGAGGACGACCGCACCGTCGGCCAGTACGTCAAGCGGGGGCTGGAAGAGCACGGCTTCCACGCGGACCTGGTCGACGATGGCATGGAGGCGCTGCGCCTCGCCTCGGGCGGGAACTACGACCTGCTGGTGCTCGATCTCCGGCTGCCCGGCATGACGGGACTGGAAGTGCTGCGCACCCTGCGTGACCGCGGCTTCACCATGCCGATCCTGGTTCTTACCGCCCAGGATGCGCTCGACTTCAAGGTCACCGCGCTGCGCTCGGGGGCCGACGACTACGTGACCAAGCCGTTTGCGTTCGAGGAATTGCTGGCGCGGGTCGAGGCACTGGGCCGCCGGCCACAGCAGCTGCAGTCGCCGGTGCTGCGGGTGGCCGACCTGGAGCTCGACACCGCCACGCGCGAGGTCCGCCGCGCGGGCGAGCCGGTGGAGCTCACGCCCAAGGAATACGCGGTGCTGGAATACCTGATGCGCCACTCGCCGCGGGTCATGTCGCGCACGCTGATCACCGAGTACGCCTGGGACTACCACTTCGATCCTGGCACCAACATCGTGGACGTGGTGATCAACCGGATCCGCAAGAAGGTGGACTCGGGCCAGCGCACCAAGCTGGTGCACACCGTGCGTGGCGTGGGGTACGTGGTCCGGACCCCCTGACATGCGGACCATTCGTGGCAAGCTCACCGCGTGGTACACCGCGGCGCTGCTGGTGGCGCTCGCCGCCTTTGCGGCCGCGCTCTATATGGAGCTGCGGAAGCCGAGCAAGCTGGAGCTCGACAACCGCCTCCGGCTTGAGGCGGAGCTCGCCATCCGCTGGCTGCAGGACTCGCACCGGGTGCTCGGCCGGCTGGTGCTCGATGACACGCTCATGTCGGGCGCAAGTTCGGCCGCGGGACAGGCCGAACTCACCGGGCCCGCGCTCAGCCCCAGCATCAGTGCCTACTTCGAGGCCTATCGCGACTACCTGATCATCGTGGATCGCGAGCGGAACATCCTGTTTCTCTCGCAGTCGGCGCGGGCGCTGCCCTTTCAGTCGCTGCGGAAGCTGGCCGACGAGATTCCCTCCACGCTGGCGTCCCGTCCCTTTACGACGCTGCCCCTGACTGCGCCCGGCGGTGCGGTTCGCCTGTCAGTGGAACCGGTGACCGGAGCCGGTGAGGACATCGGCGCCATCCTGCTCGCAGCGCCCTTTACCAACTCCACCTTCGATCCGCAGGTCCTGCTCAACGCGATGCTGGTGGTCTCGCCGATCATCGTGGCGTTCGCGGTGGCGCTGGCGTACTGGCTTGCCGGCACGGCCCTGATGCCGGTCCGCCTCATCATGGACGAGATGGACGCGATCAAGGATGGCCGGAGCCTGCACCGGCGCCTCGCTGTGCCGCTTTCAAACGACGAGCTCGCCCGGCTGGCGCTTACCCTCAACGGCATGCTGGCCCGCCTGGAAACGAGCTTCGGCAGCCTGCACCGCTTCACGGCCGATGCCAGCCACGAGCTGAAGACGCCGCTCATGGTGCTCCGCGCCGGGGTCGAGCGCGCGCTGACTCATCCCGGCACGCCGTCGGAGAGCATCGAGGCGCTGGATGAGGCGCTGGAGCAGGTGAACCAGATGTCGGAAATGGTGGAGGACCTGCTGACGCTGGCGCGCGCCGACGAAGGCCGGGCGCCGCTCACGCTGGAAGAACTGGATGTTCGCGACCTCGTGGCCGACGCTGCCGAGACCGCCGGCCTGCTGGCCGAGGCGCAGGGGGTGGATGTTACCAGCAATGTGCCGGACCAGCCAGTGATGCTTTCCGCGGACCGCCAGCGGATTCGCGAGCTGCTGCTCAACCTGGTGACCAACGCCGTCAAATACACTCCTGCCGGGGGTTCGGTGGCGATCGAGCTGGAAGACGCGCCGGACTTCGTACGGTTCCGGGTGACGGACACCGGCATCGGCATCGCGCCAGGCGACCTGCCCAACATCTTCGACCGCTTCTGGCGCGCCGATCCCGCCCGCTCCCGCACTGGGGACCGGCCGGGCGTCGGCCTCGGCCTCGCTATTACCAAGTGGATCGCCGAGGCGCACGGTGGAACGATCGTGGTGAGCAGCCGGCCGGGGCGGGGCACGACGTTTACGGTCACCCTGCCGCGTGCTGGGGACGGGGAGGGGTCGCAGGTCACAAGTCGCAGGCCGCGTGACACATGACCTGTGACCTGCGACCTGCGACCCTCATCTGGTTGTCATCCTTTTGTAATCCGCCGGTGAACGCCTGCTAACTGGTCCCCATATAGCTTGGTGGTAGTCGAGCTCCATCCTTGTGGAGGGACGTGCGTGTTTGACAACCTGATTGAATCCAAGCAGAAGAAGCAGCGCAAGTTCGGGCAGACGCTGTTCTCGCTCGCCGTGCATGCGGTGCTCATCTTCCTGGCGGTCAAGGCCACCCAGGTGGTCGCCACCAAGGTCGAGGGGCCGAAGGCCGACACGACGGTCAGCTTCCTGAAGCCGCCGGAGCCGCCGCCGGAGCCGCCACCGCCGCCGCCCGAAGAAGTGATCGTCAGCGCCAACCCGCCGCCGAAGGGATTCCAGACGGTGGTCGCGGTCGCCGACATCCCGAAGGACATTCCGCCGGTGAACCTGAACGAAAAGGCGTTCAACCCGTCGGACTTCACCGGTAAGGGCGTCGAGGGTGGTATCGCGACTGGCGTCGTGGGTGGCACCGGGCCGGTGGACCTGAACACGGTCGTGACCTCGGCGGAAGCCGACGAGCCGCCGTCACTGCTGTCCGCTGGACCGAAGATCACGCCGCCGGGCATGGCCGGTGTTCCTGGGCGGGTCAAGTTCGAGTTCATCGTGGACACCACCGGTCACGTCGAGCCCAATTCGGTTCGCCTGCTCGAGTCAACGAACCAGATCTTTGTCGAGGCAGCCAAGGCGATGCTGCTCAAGAGTGTGTACAAGCCGGGCCGGCTCGCCGGCCATCCGATCCGCGTGAAAGTGGCGCAGAACATCAATTTCACGGCAGGCGGCTGATTTCATAACCCCGCCAGTCCTGGCCAGGAGTGGCGGTTTTCATCCCAGCATTGGGGAGGTACCGGCAGATGGGTGTAGATCTGATTACCCTGTGGCACTCGATGGGCTATTTCGCGAAGGGCATTGTCTTCGTCCTCGCCGCCATGTCCATCTGGTCGCTGACCATCATGGTGACCAAGGCCATTCAGTTCCGTCGGGCGCAGAGTGAGACCCGCAAGTTTGCCCCGCAGTTCTCGCGCTCGATTCAGGAAGAGAACCTGGACCAGGCCATCACGCTGGCCGAAAAGTTCAAGCGCAGCCACGTGGCGCGTGTCGTGGGTGAGGCGCTGTCCGAAGTGAAGCCCCTCCTCCGCGACCGGGCCACCATCACCGCGGCCGACATCAACAGTGCCGAGCGCGCAGTCGAGCGCCAGATGCTGATCGTCCTCGCCGAACTCAAGCGCGGCACCGGCGTGCTCGCGACGGTCGGTTCCACCGCGCCGTTCGTCGGCCTCCTCGGCACCACGATGGGTATCGTGAACGCGTTCACGGGCATGGCGGCGGGTGCCGGCTCGGGTGGCCTGGCCGGCGTGTCGGCCGGTATCGCCGAGGCGCTGATCACCACCGCCTTCGGCCTCATGGTGGCCATCCCGGCGGTGTGGGCGTACAACTACTTCACCACCAAGATTGAAAATCTCTCCGTCGAGATGACGTACACCTCGAAGGAGCTGATCGACTACCTGATCAAGAGCGTGGGGAGCGAGTTCGGGCGCTCGATCTTCACCAAGGAGTTCCAGACCCAGAAGGCGGTGACCGGCAGTGGGCATGTCCACGGGTAGTGCAGGACAGACCTCCATCAAGTCGGAACCCAATGTTGTGCCGATGATCGACATCATGCTGGTGCTGTTGATCATCTTCCTGATCGTGACGCCGCTCATCGCTGCCGGCTTCCGGGCCACCATGCCCAAGGCCGACAACCTGCAGCCCAGTCCCGAG